>JBGQGS010000079.1:0-9953 GCA_041497555.1 Candidatus Dormibacteraceae bacterium
CCTTCTCGCGACCGGCCCTCGCTACCTGGCGGGTCAGCCGTCCTGGACTCTGGCCGGGCTGCTGGGCGCCCCGGCCGGCCTGCCACTGGAAGCCCTGATGGTGGCAGGCGCCGGCGCGGCGGCCTGGCTCTACCGGCATCAGGGGCCTGAGGTTCCGATCGCGGTCGGGATCCTGGCCACACTGGTCGTTGTGCCCTACCTGCACGCACAGGATTTCGTGCTCCTGGTGGTGGCGATCTGGATCCTGCACCGGGCTCAGCTCGAACACCTGGACGGCCGCCGACTCGCGGCCTTCTGGGTGGCATTTACGGTGGGCCTCGAGTGGTCCCCGCTCCTGATCGCGGCCGAAGCAGCCCTGCTCGGGCTTCTGCTCTATCCGGCCCTCGGCCGGCGCCGCTCACTTCGGCGCAGCTCACGCGTCGTCTGAGGGTTGGCGGATGATCACGACCTTCAATTCCCTTCTGAGCTGAGCAACGAAGGAGGCAAGTGGCGCGAACTTTCTTTCGCTCGTATGGGCAACGGTGCCCGCCAGCTCTAGCACCTCGGCGGCCACAAGAGAGCTGATGGTGGGCGCGCCTCGATCTCCGCATTGTGCGTCTGTGCTAACCGCACGAGCCGCTTGCTGAGGTCCGAGAAGTATTCGGTGCTGTGCGATTGCAGGCTCATGCCTCTATCGGCTCCATCGATTGCTCACGGAGCCGTGAGGACACTGGAGGCGGGCGCTGGTGTCGACGGGCGCATCATCATCAGCGCGAGGACCGCCAGGCACAGCACGCCCGTGAACGCGAGGAGCAGGAACCCGAGCGTGTAGCTGCCGAACGCCGTCTTCACCGCCGCCATGACGAGTGGAGGAAAGAATCCGCCAAGCCCGCCGGCGGCACCTACGACGCCGGTGACCGCGCCCACTTGTTTCGGGAACTCGTTGCCGACCATCTTGAAGACCGCACCCGTGCCGAAGCCGAGGCAGACGGCCATCGTCAGGCAGGCGATGGTGAGGGGGATGATCTGCGCGTAAAAGCCCGTCAGCGTCGCTGCCAGCGCCGAAATCCCGGCGAAGGAGACGAGCAGAACCCGCTCGGCGCCGAAGCGGTCTGCGGCCCAGCCGCCGACCGGCCGAGCGAGGACGGCAAACAGCGCGAACCCGGCAGCGCGGTAGCCGGCGTCCGCACGCTGCAAGTGATGGACGCTGACGAGAAGCTTGGGTAGATAGAGGAACATGGCCACGAAGCCGCCGAAGGCGAGGAAATAGAAGAGGGTGAGGGCCCAGGCCCGCGGCTCTCTGACGAATACACGCAGTGGCTCGATCAGGGCTGTCCTTGGACGCGGAGCCGGGGCGTCACGGCCAACCAGCCAGAAGGTCGCCCCCAGGGCGAGCATCAGTAAGACGCCGATGGCAAAGGGCGCGAAAAGGCCGAACCTGTCGGCGAGTGTGGGCGCCGACAGCGCCGCGACCACGGTCCCCCCCATGCCCATGCCGTAGATGCCGAGCACGGCACCCTGGCGTTGCGGAGGCGTCCAGCGTGAAACGAAGGGAACCCCGATCGCGAAGCTGGAACCAGTCACGCCGAGCAGAAAACCGAGCACGACCAGGACCCAGAACCCGCTGTGGAAGATCGCGATCAACGCGGCTGGCAGCGCCGTGTACAGCATCAAGCCGGTGAACATGACGCGACCGCCCAAGCGGTCGGTCAGGATGCCCATCGGGATGCGCATGACCGAGCCGAGCACGACCGGGATGGCCACGATCCAGCTCAGCTGGACCTCGGTGAGCTTGAGGTCATGCTGGATCTTGGGGCCGAGCGGTCCGAACAGGGACCAGACATAGAAGCAGGCGAAGAAGGAGATCAGGGCCAGGATCAGGGCCCGCCGCGCGCCTGGGATCTCAGGCTGCATCGTCACGTCCTTTCGCAAACACTCGGCCGACCCATCCGCGCTGTCCGGCGAACCGGCGCCGGTAAAGGATGTAGGGCCGGCCCAGGTACTGCACCGGCACGCTCCAAGCGTGGACAAGGCGGCTGAACGGCCACAGGGCGAAGAGCAGCCACGCTGTCGCCGAATGGAGCTGATAGACGAATGGGGCGCTGGACATCAGCTCGGGTTGAGGGCTCAGATAAAGCAGGCCGCGGAACCACACCGCCACTGTCGAGCGATAGTCGTAGCCGCCGCCGAGCGCGTTGAAACCGATGGTTTCGACCATGCCGAGGGCAATGACGAGCGCGAGCAGGGCGTACGCGGCGACATCGACCTGCGAGGTCGTGCGCCGCACCCGCACGAAGTACACGCGGCGAAAGATCAGGATCACGAGCCCCGCCACACAGGCGATGCCGGCCAACGATCCGGCGCCGACCGAGACCAGATGGTAGGCGTGCTCTGAAACTCCGAGGAACGCGGTCACCTGCGACGGGATCAGGATGCCCATCACGTGACCGCCGATCGCGGCCAGCGCGCCGTAATGAAAGAGGTTGCTGCCCCACGCGAGCCAGCGGCTCTCCAGGAGTTGAGTCGAGCGACTGGTCCAGCCGAATTTGTCGTACCGGTATCGCCAGACGTGGCCGGAGACGAAGAGCACGATCGCCGCATACGGCAGAACTACCCAGACGAGGATGTCTCCGTACCTCACGTTCGCGCTCCCAGCCCGGGCATCACCTCAGGGGGCGCGAACGGCTCGAGCCCGACCTCTTCATGCGGTGGCCCCTCGGTGGCAAGCCGGCGGAGCTTTGTGAGTTCCGCAATCCCGAGGGCCGGTAGCCCGGCTCGGATCGCCTCGAGCAGCTCCGCGTAAGGGCTCTGCTTCTCGCGCAGATGCATGTGAAGAATCTCGAGCCCGGCCCGGTGCTCCCGGAGCACCCACTCGCCATGCTCGGGGTCGAGAGCGGCGAACTCGAGGACCAGGGGCAGGTAGTCGGGCAGCTCCCCACCCTCGAGGACGAAGCCCGCGGCCCGGTACAGCCGCTTCAGGCGCAGCAGCGCCTGACCGCGCTTGCGAGTGTCGCCGTGGGTGAAGAACGTCAGGTAGAGGCTCCAGCGCTTCTGCAGGTCGAAGGTTTCCACGTACTCCTGCCGCAGCGCGAGCGAATCGGTCGCGATGAAGTGATCCAAAAAGCGACGGATCGCGTCGCGGGCGCGACCCGCCGGCAAGGCGCGCGCCGCCGCGGCGACGTCCTCACGCCCGTCGAGGACATCCTCCGACGGATACGTGAGCAGGATGGAGAGGAGCTTGAAGCGCGTCTCGCGGTCGTTGACCATCACGTGCCCTCGGTCTCGGAGCGGCGCTTGTCCACCGGGCGCAGGACCATGAAGTTCTCGTTGATCGCCCTAGCGGGCCGCTTCATTTCCGGCGGACCGCCTTCGTGCTCGAGGCTGCAGGCGCCAGGCATCTCGGCCAGCTGCCGCGCAAGCTCCGTGTGCGCCTGCGGGATGACGTAGCGGTCCTCGTACTTGGCGATCGCGAGTAGGCGGTACATGTCCTCAAGCTGTTGCGGCTCCATCCCCGCCGCCCGCGCCACTTCGACATCGTCGACCTTGAGCACCTCGCGCTTGCGCATGAAAGCGCGCATCGCGGCGAGACGGTGAAGCACATCTCGGACCACCGCGGTGTCACCGGCAGAAAGCAGGTTGGCGAGATACTCGAGCGGGATCCGCATCATGTCGATCGCCGGGAAGACGTCGTCCGGGTTCGCCTCGTAGCCGTCGCTCTCGAGCAGGTTGATCACCGGCGAGAGCGGGGGTACGTACCAGACCATGGGGAGGGTCCGGTACTCGGGATGCAACGGTAGGGCCACGCGGTAGCGCATGGCAAGCGCGTACACGGGAGATCGCCGCGCCGCCTCGATCCAGTCGTCCGGGATGCCATCCCGAGCGGCCTGAGCCTGGATCGCCGCATCGTCGGGATCCAGGAACACCCCTCGCTGGGCGTCGAGCAGCTGCTTTTCGTCCTTCACCGAGGCCGCTGCCAGCACGCGATCGGCGTCGTAGAGGACGAGACCCAGGTACCGAACGCGTCCCACGCACGTCTCCGAGCAGATGGTCGGAAGCCCAGCCTCGATGCGCGGGTAGCAGAGGGTGCACTTCTCCGCCTTGCCGGTGCGGTGATTGAAGTACACCTTCTTGTATGGGCAGCCGCTTACACAAAAGCGCCAGCCCCTGCACTTGTCCTGGTCGACGAGGACGATGCCGTCCTCCTCGCGCTTGTACATGGCCCCCGATGGACATGAGGCGACGCACGACGGGTTGAGGCAGTGCTCGCAGATCCGTGGCAGATAGAACATGAAGGCCTTCTCGTAGGCGAGCTTCACCTGGTCTTCGATGCCCTTCAGAAGCGGATCCCGAGGGGCGTTCTCGGGAGCGCCCGCTAGATCGTCGTCCCAGTTGGGGCCCCAGCGGATGCTCATCTCTTTTCCGCTTAGCTGCGAGTGCGGCCTGGCGACGGGGTCATGCTTGGAAAGCGGAGCGTTGATCAAGGTTTCGTAGTCGTATGTCCAGGGCTCGTAGTAGTCGTCGATCGTGGGCAGGTCCGGGTTCCAGAAGATGCTCAGCAGCTTGCGCAGCTGTCCGCCCGCTTTAAGCCGGAGCCGACCCCGGCGGTCGAGCTCCCAACCCCCGCGCCATTGGTCGTTGTCCTCCCAACGCCGGGGGTACCCGAGGCCGGGCTTGGTCTCGACGTTGTTGAACCAGACGTACTCGGTTCCGGGGCGGTTGGTCCAGACCTGCTTGCACGTCACGCTGCAGGTGTGGCAGCCGATGCACTTGTCGAGGCTCATGACCATCCCGACCTGGGCGCGAACACGCATCAGAACGCGACCTCCTGCGCACGCTTGCGGATGACCGTCAGCTCGTCGCGCTGCGATCCGGTCGGCCCGTAGTAGTTGAAGGCGTACGACAGCTGGGCGTAACCGCCAATCAGGTGGGTGGGCTTCCAGACCACTCGGGTGAGTGAGTTGTCCGTGCCGCCTCGATGTCCGTTTAGCTCGGTCAGCGGCACATTCACATGGCGATCCTTGGCGTGGTACATAAGGCAGGTCCCTTGGGGCAGGCGGTGGGTGACCACCGCACGGCAGGCGATGACGCCGTTGCGGTTGAACGCCTCGATCCACTCGTTGTCCTTGACCCCGATCGCCTCAGCGTCCTGCACCGAAAGCCAGATCACCGGCCCGCCGCGGAAGAGGGTCAGCATGTGCAGGTTGTCCTGGTATTCGGAGTGGATCGACCACTTCGAGTGTGGCGTGAGATACCGCAGCGTGACCTCGAGCCGACCTTTCTCGCCCGAGGTCTGATCGCCATAGTGGCGTCGATAGTCAAGCGGCGGCTTGAAGACCGCGAGGCCCTCGCCAAGCTCGAGCATCCACTCGTGGTCGAGGTACAGATGCTGGCGGCCCGAGAGGGTGTGCCACGGCTTGCCCGTCTCGACGTTCATGGTGAAAGGCGAGTAGCGCCGGCCGTGCGCCTCGATGCCCGACCACTCTGGCGACGTGATCACGGTGCGCGGCTGTGTCTGGGTGTCTTTGAACGTGATGCGGTCGCCGGCGCGCGAGGTTGCAAGATGAGTCAGGCTCAGACCCGTCGTTTTCTCCAGCGCCTTGAAGCCTTCGACGGCGATACGTCCGTTGGTGGTGCCCGAGAGAGCCAGAATCGCCTCGGCCACATGCTCAGCGCGCTCCAGCCGCGGCCGCCCATCGGCCGCTCCCCCTCGCACGCGGCCGTTCTGTGCGGCCAGGTACTCGATCTCTTCGAGCGGCTTCCAGCTCGCCCCCTTGACCTGGTTGCCGAGCTGCTCCAACAGCGGCCCGATGGCGTGCATCTTTTCCGCGACGGCGCCGTAGTCGCGATCGACCACGAGCAGCTTCGGCATCGTCCGCCCGGGCAACGGCTCGCATTGGTCCTGCTTCCAGTCGAGAACCCGGCCTAGAGGCTGAGCGATCTCGTCCGCAGTGTCGTGCTGAAGCGGCGCGGCGATCAGGTCGCGGCGGGCGCCGAGGTGAGGCCGCGCAAGTTCCGAGAACTTGGTCGCCAGCAGCGAGAAGGCATCCCAATCGGTCTTCGCCTCCCACGGCGGAGCAATCGCCTGGTTGAAGGCGTGGACGAACGGGTGCATGTCCGTGGACGAGAGGTCGTACTTCTCGTACCAGGTGGCGGCAGGGAGCACGACGTCCGAGAAGAGCGCATTCGACGTCATCCGGAAGTCGATGGTGGTCAGCAGATCCAGCTTTCCGATCGGGGCCTCGTCGCGCCAGACGACCTCGTGCGGCCGCACCCCCGGCGGACTCTCGTCGGCCCGCACGGCGGGGTCCGTCGTGCCCAGCAGGTGCTTCAGGAAGTACTCGTGCCCCTTGCCGGACGAACCCAGCAGATTCGCGCGCCAAACGGTCAGCACTCGGGTGAAATTGGCCGGGTCATCCGGATCTTCGGCGGCGAAGCGAAGGCGCCCTTCCTTGAGCTCGCGAACAACGAAATCCTTCGGATCCGAGTGCGCTGTCCCGGCTTCATCGACAAGGTCGAGCGGATTGCGATCGAAGCTCGGAAACGACGGCGTCCAGCCCAAGCGCGCGGCTTGCGCGTTGCAGTCGGCGAGATGCCGCCCTTGGAAGAGCCCTCGGCCCAGGGGCGAGGCCAGCTCTTCGACGCCGAAGGTCTCATACCGCCACTGGTCAGTGGCCAGATAGAAGAAGGGAGTGCTCGCCTGCTGGCGGGGAGGCCGCACCCAGTCCAGAGCGAAGGCCATCGACTGCCAGCCGGATAATGGCCGCACCTTCTCCTGGCCCACGTAGTGGGCCCACCCTCCCCCATTCACTCCCTCGCAACCGCAGAGCAGCAGCATGTTCAGGAATGTGCGGTAGATCAGGTCTGAGTGATACCAGTGGTTGGTGCCGGCGCCCATGCAGATCATCGATCGCCCGCCCGTCAGCTCCGCGTTGCGGGCAAACTCGCGCGCGATTCTTGCCGCCAACTGGGCGTCGACGGATGTGATGGGCTCCTGCCACGCCGGCGTGTACGGCTTCGGATCGGCATAGTCGCGCGGCCAGTCGCCGGGGAGCCCCTCGCGGGCGACGCCGTACTGCGCAAGCAGGAGATCAAAGACGGTCGTCACCAGGTGGCCGCCGATCTTCTTGGTGGGAACGCCCCGCCGAATGATCGATCCGCCCTCGGTTTCGCCGGCGTCGAAGCGGGGCAGGTCGACCGCCATGGCCTTCGACTCGCGGTCGAGCAGGCTGAGCGCCGGAACGACGCCGCCGAGGTCGAGGTTCCAATGACCCGGCTCCGCCTGGTAGCGGTGGCCGACCGCGCCGTTGGGGACGACGGGCTTCCCGGTCGCCTCGTCAAGGACGACGGTCTTCCATTCGCCGTTGTCGGCTTCCAGGCCGAGGTCGGAGGCGCGCAGGAATCGATCAGGCACGTGCGCATCCCCGCGCTCGCGCAGCGTCACCAGCAGCGGCAGGTCCGTGAAGCGGCGGGCGTAGTCCTGGAAGTAAGGGACCTGCCGGTCGACGTAGAACTCCTTGAGGATGACGTGGCCCATCGCCATACCGAGGGCGGCGTCCGTCCCTGGCTGCGCGGGCAGCCAGTTGTCGGCGAACTTGGTGTGGTCCGAATAGTCGGGCGAGACGACGACGACCTTCTGGCCCCGGTACCTCGCCTCGGTCATGAAATGGGCGTCGGGCGTCCGGGTGATGGGCAGGTTGGTGCCCCAGATGATCAGGTATGAGGCGTTCCACCAGTCCGCCGACTCGGGAACGTCGGTCTGGTCACCGAAGGTTTGCGGAGAGGCGGGTGGCAGATCGGCGTACCAGTCGTAGAAGCTGAGGATCACGCCGCCGATCAGCGAGAGGAAGCGCGTCCCCGCCGTGTACGACACCATCGACATTGCAGGTATGGGCGAGAAGCCCGCGACCCGGTCAGGACCAAATCGTTTGATCGTGGAAACGTGGGCGGCCGCAATCATCTCCAACGCGTCATCCCAGCTGGCGCGCACGAAGCCACCCTTGCCGCGCTGGGACTTGTAGATGCGTGAGCGCTCCGGATCGTCGACGATCGCCTCCCACGCGAGCACCGGGTCGCCCGTTCGCGCGCGCTCGGACCTGTACATATCGAGCAGGCTGCCTCGGACGTATGGGTACTTCACGCGCAGTGGCGAGTACGTGTACCAGGAGAACGACGCTCCACGCGGGCAGCCGCGCGGCTCATAGTCGGGCATGTCGGGGCCGGTCGACGGGTAGTCGACTGCCTGCGTCTCCCATGTGATGATCCCGTCCTTGACGTATACGTTCCAGGAGCACGAGCCTGTGCAGTTGACGCCGTGGGTGGAGCGCACCACCTTGTCGTGCTGCCATCGGTCTCGGTAGAAGGACTCCCAATCGCGGTTCTTGGCCACGAGTTGGCTCCATCCCTCGGACGAAACCGGCCCTCGCCGGAAGAACCGATGGGCGCCGAGCAGCGGGTTGGCGGCGCGCCCGATCTCGCTCATTGTTACCCGAGCTCCTCGGCGGCTAACGCGAAGATCATCGGCGGCTTCAAGCCTGCGAGATCACAAGCCGCCAGGAAAGCGACGAGCGGTACGGCCTGCTGGCCGCGCCGCCAGGCTGCCATGGTCTGGCGACTCAATACGTTCCTCTTGCCGATCATCGGCCCCAGGCGGCGGCAGAGTTCAGCACTAGAGAGTCCGGTGAGCTGGCATGCCCGATTGAAGGCGCTGGCAGCGCGGACTGCGCGCTCCAGTTCGCTTTGAGAGTCCTCGCGAACAGCAGCGGCCTTGCCAGGGACTAAGAGCACGGCCGGCTCATGCTGCGTCGGCCCGTGCACTGAGCGGATCGATCAGAATGGCGTGCACTCTGCCCATACGCGCGGAGTTTGTCGTCACGCAATCGGTGGCTGTAGGGCCGAAGGTCCCATCAGGTCCGGGACCCACAGGCCGGGTCTATCCGTCTGTCATCCTGACCGCCAGCCAGAAGATCCCCAGCGTCACCACGAACAGCAACGGGGATACCACGCGGGAGACGGCGATCGCTCGTCGAGAATCGGTGCGGCGACCAGCAAGCGTGTGAACGGTAGTGAGCGCCACGACCAAGACAGCGAGGCTCGTCTTCGTTTCCAGGAGCCGGCCGAAATCCGTTCGCGGCAAGGCGGAGAGGCTGTAGCCGAGCCGAGGCCAAGCCATGGCTGCGCCAGAGACCGCGATCAACACGCCAGCGACAACAGCACCCGCCGCGAAAGCCTGGCCGGCGCGGGCCATGAAGCGGCCAAAGGTCGGCTTGTCGAGGGTGCGCGCTGCGATGATGGCGATCACCGCTAAAAGCATCATTCCTCCCAGCCAGAAGGCAGCAGCAACAAGATGGATCAGGCGCCAGCTTTCGTCCATCTAGACTCCTGCGTCAAACCGCAGCCGTCCAGCCGAGGACGGCGACGACCACCAGCAGGACCTGCGCCACAACCGCGGCCACCGGCCTTGAGAACAGACGGTGTATCGGGCCCCAGAAGGCGAGCAGCAGCCATGCCACCGGCATCGCCACCAGCTCCGCGACTCCCGCTGTGGCCGCCTGTCCTGGGTATTCGGGGTAGACAAACGCGCCTGCGAGCTCGGCCAGCATCAGGGGCCACATGACAACGGTGCCTGCGATGAACAGCGCCGCCTTCCGTCCGGCTCCAAGTTTCGGCACAGCCCAACCCATCGCGCCGCCTCCGGCCACAAGGGTCGCGTGTGCTGACACATGGGCAAGCGGATGGATTTCGGCCCAGCTGAGCAGGGGTGGTAGGTGCCACGCCAGTGACGCGGCTAAGCCCGCCCATGCCATAGCCGTTTGGCTGGGCAACCGTCCCTGCTGGCGCAGCTGATAGCCGATCACCGCTCCGGCCACGACCATCAGCCAGTGGGCGAAATGATGAATGACAAGACTTTGCTCGCTAGCTGCTTCCACCGCCGGTGAGACGAGAACCGCGAAAAGGAGCGGGCCGGCGAGGAAACC
>JBGQGS010000080.1:0-9934 GCA_041497555.1 Candidatus Dormibacteraceae bacterium
GAGAACCGCCGCTACGAGGCCCGGTTCGGGCACGTCTTCCTCATCGCGGCCGCCGGTAAGAGCGCGGACGAGATCCTCGCTTCGCTGCGCCAGCGCATGGGCAACGATCCAATGACGGAGGCACAGATCGCCGCCGCCGAGCACCGCAAGATCGCGCGGCTGCGCCTCGAGGCGCTGGTGCAAGGATGAGCATCTCGACCCACGTCCTCGACACCGCGCGCGGCTTGCCGGCGGACGGCCTCGCCGTTACCCTCAGCCGCCGGGGCAAGGACCGTGCGTGGTCGGTGGTCGGAAACGCGGTCACCGACGGCGATGGCCGGGTTCGCGAGCTGGCCTCGGGGCCCGTCGAGCCCGGCGAGTACAGGTTGGAGTTCGCCACGGAGGCCTACTTCAAAGCGCTCGGGACGCTCTCCTTTTACCCGGAGGTGTCCGTCGTCTTCAGCGTCACCGAATCCGGAGCCCACCACCACGTCCCGCTGCTGCTGAGCCCGTTCGGATACTCCACGTATCGAGGCAGCTAGTGTCCCGCCTCCGAGGTTCCTCGTGACTATCCGTCTCGGCGACAACCAGTATGGGAAGGCAGAGACGCACGTCGTCCGGGTCACCAAGGCTGGACCCGACGGCGCGCTGCACGACATCAAGGACATGACTGTGAGCGTGGCGCTGGCCGGTGACTTTGCCGGTACTCACCTCACCGGCGACAACAGCAAGGTGGTGCCGACCGACACCCAGAAGAACACGGTGTTTGCATTTGCGAAGGACACGCCGCTGGGCGAGATCGAGGATTTCGCGCTGCGCCTGGCCCGCCATTTCGTGCGCGAGCACGCTTCCGTCCGGCGTGCACGGGTTTCCATTGCGGAACAACCGTGGCGCCGCATCGCGGCCGGCGGCCGGCCGCACCCGCATGCCTTTGAGCGGGCCGGCTCCGAGAAACGGCTGACCACTGTGACCTGCGCGCGCGATTCGGAATGGGTGGTCTCGGGTCTCACCGAGATCACGTTGCTGAAAACGACCGGGTCGGAGTTCTGGGGCTACCCCAAGGACCGCTACACGACGCTGCCCGAGACTCGTGACCGGGTGTTGGCGACGGAGGTCGATGCGCGCTGGCGCTACACGCGCGATGGGATCGATTGGGCGGAGGCTCATGCCGAAGCCAGGCGGCGGCTGGTCGAGACGTTCGCGATCACTCACAGCCTCTCGCTTCAGCAGACGCTGTATGCGATGGGGGAGGCGGTGCTCGAGGCGCGACCGGAGGTGGCCGAGATCCGGCTCTCGATGCCGAACAAACACCATTTCGTCGTCGACCTCAAGCCCTTCGGTCTCGAGAACGACAACGAGGTGTTCTACGCCTCCGACCGGCCGTACGGCTTGATCGAAGGGACGGTCATGCGAGACGACGCCGCACCGGCAGATGAAGCATGGTGATCGTGAGTGGATTTTCTCCAACCGACCACCTGGGCTGAAGCACTCGCCATGAAGGCGGCGCACCCGGATGCGCTGCCCATTGCCGGCGGGACCGACGTGATGGTCGAAATCAACTTCGACCGGCACCGGCCGCCGGCGTTCATCGACCTCACCCGCATCGCCCAGCTGTCCGACTGGGGGCAAGAGGATGGCATGCTGCGGGTCGGGGCCGGCGTCACCTACACGCGCCTCATCAACGAGCTGGGCGACCGCCTTCCTGGGCTCGGCAGGGCCTCCCGCACGGTCGGATCGCCGCAGATCCGCAATCGCGGCACGGTCGGGGGCAACCTGGGTTCCGCGTCGCCGGCGGGCGATGCGCACCCGCCGCTGCTCGCGTCGAGAGCAATCGTCGAGCTGGCCTCGGTTTCGGGCACCCGCCGCCTGCCTGTGCATGAGTTCTTCACCGGGCCCAAGCGCAGCGCGATGCGAAAGGACGAGCTGATCGCCGCCTTTCTGATCGAGCCTGCCCAGGGCCCGCAGCAGTTCTCGAAGGTCGGCACCCGCAACGCGATGGTCATCGCCGTCTGCTCGTTCGCCCTTGCGATCGAGCCGGAGCGCCGCCGCGTCGGCACGGGCGTCGGGTCGGCCGCTCCGACTCCGGTTGCGGCGCCTGAGGCTGAGCGTTTTATCGAAGGTGTGCTCGACGAGCGGAACCTGTGGGAAAAGCCGGCGCCCGTCGACGAATCAGCGTTGGCTCGATTCGGCGAGCTTGTCGCCGCGGCGGCGCGGCCCATTGACGACGTCCGGGGCACCGCAGCCTACCGCCGCCGAGCCCTCGCGGTCCTGGCCCGCCGCAGCTTCGTCTGGGCCTGGAACGAATACCGAGGGGTCGCATGAGAATCGCCTGCACCGTCAACGGGCGGGCGCGCGTTGCGCAGGACGTGTGGGAAGGAGCGAGCCTCCTTTCGGTGCTGCGCGAGCACCTGGATCTATCGGGCTCGAAGAACGCTTGCGAGCAAGGCGAGTGCGGGTCGTGCTCGGTGTATCTCGACGGCCAGCTTGTGTGCGCATGCCTTGTCCTCGGGGCCCAGGCGCAGGGTCGCGAGGTGATGACGGTGGAGGGGCTCGCGGTGACTGACATTCTGCACCCGGTGCAGGAGGCCTTCCTCGAAGCAGGCGCTGTCCAGTGCGGTTTCTGCACCCCGGGCCTCGTCGTCGCGACGCACGACTTGCTCACGCGCCTCCCGCAGCCGACAATCATGGAGATCCGCGAGGCGCTGGCCGGCAACATCTGCCGGTGCACCGGATACGCCAAGATCATCGACGCGGTGCACCTGGCCGCCAAGCGCATGCCGCCGAAGCGTTCCCTCCCCCTTCAAGGGGCCGGTAATTCCCTCCCCCTTCCGGAGGAGGGTGAGGGAGGGGGTGGAGCCAAGCGATGAAACCGCGGCTGGCGGCACATGCGGCGGTGAGTGGCCGCGTCGGCGACTCGCCGCGCCGGGCTGACGGGCCACAGAAGGTGCGCGGCGAGTTCCCCTACTCGTCGGATCTGAGCGTCGACGGGATGCTGTGGGGGTCGACCGTGCGCAGCCCCCACCCGTATGCACGCATCGTCGCCATCGACGCAACCGAAGCGCTGGCCATGCCCGGCGTGCTCGCGGTGCTCACGCACCAGGATGTGCCTGGCAGCAAGGTGTACGGCCTCGAGATCCAGGACCAGCCGGTGCTCGCGATCGATCTGGTGCGCTACTGGGGCGAGGCGGTGGCCCTGGTCGCAGCCGATCATCCCGAACGCGCACGACGCGCGGCGGAGAAGGTCCTTGTCGATTACGAGGTGCTCAAGCCACTCACCGATCCGGAGCTCGCACTCACCGATGCCGCGCCGCTGTTGCACGCCGGCGGAAATATCACCCGCCTTGTGAAGATCCGGCGCGGCGATCAGAGCGCGCGGGCGGACATGGTGGTGAGCGGCGAGTTCGAGATCGGCATGCAGGACCAGGCGCCCCTCGGGCCTGAGTCCGGCCTTGCCGTCCCCGATGGCGCGGGCGGCGTCGACCTCTACTTAGCGACGCAATGGCTGCACGTGGATCGCGACCAGCTCGCTGAGATCCTGGCGCTCCCACCACAGAAGGTGCGCCTGACGATGGCAGGAGTGGGCGGTGCATTCGGCGCGCGAGAGGATCTGTCGATGCAGGCGCATGCCTGCATGCTCGCGCTGCACACGGGACGCCCGGTGAAGATGAGCTATTCGCGACCGGAATCGTTCGTCGGCCACGTCCACCGGCATCCCGGAAAGCTCAAGTACGAGCACGGTGCCACGCGCGACGGCAAGCTCGTGTACGTCAAGGCGCGCGTCCTGCTCGACGGCGGAGCGTACGCGTCCAGCTCGACCGCGGTGATCGCCAACGCCTGCTGCTTCGCTGTGGGCCCGTACGAATGTCCAAACGCCACCATCGACGGGTGGGTCGTCTATACGAACAACCCGCCGTGCGGAGCGATGCGTGGCTTCGGCTCGGTTCAGAACTGCTACGCGCACGAGGCGCAGATGGACCGGCTGGCAGCGGCTCTCGGGATGGACCCGGTCGAGCTGCGCCGGCTCAATGCGATGCGGACCGGAAGCCATCTCATCACCGGGCAGACTGTGGAGGGGCCCGCTCCGGTCGCCGAGCTGCTGGATCGGGTCAAGAAGATGCCGCTGCCACCACCGCTCGATGCCGGCCGGCTCGACCTTACGCAGATGCCGGGCGGCGTGTCCAACACCACCCACGGCGAGGGAGTGCGTCGTGGCGTGGGCTATGCGGTGGGGTTCAAGAATGTCGGGTATTCGGAGGGGTTCGACGACTACTCGACGGCAACGGTCCGCCTCTTCGTCGTGAGCGGCCGCCCTCGGGCCGAAGTCCACACGGCGGCTGCCGAGGTGGGCCAGGGGCTCGTCACGGTCCAGGCGCAGATCGCCGGCACCGAATTGGGCGTGAGCGACGTGGTGGTGCTGGAGGCCGACACGCAGGTCGGCTCCGCCGGCTCATCTTCGGCCTCGCGGCAGACATACATCACCGGGGGCGCGGTGAAGGCCGCCTGCGAGGCTGTGCGCGATCGGGTACTGGTGCTTGCCCGCTCAGAGTTGGGCCGGAGCGCTGCAGCCCGGCTCGAAGGAGATGCAATCGTTTCCGCGGCCGGGGAGGTCATCATCACGCTGGGGACGCTGCTCGGCGACGAAGTGATCGAGGAGACGCGCGAGTTCCGTCCCCGGCGCACGCGCCGCCTCGATCCAGAAACGGGCCAGTCTGACGCGCACCTGCAGTACGCGTTCGCCGCGCACCGTGCGGTCGTCGACGTCGACACGGAGCTGGGCCTGGTCAAGGTCGTTGAGCTCGCAACGGCCCAGGACGTCGGCCGGGCGATCAATCCACAAGCGGTCGAGGGCCAGCTGGAAGGCGGTGCCGCGCAGGGCCTCGGGCTGGCGGTGATGGAGGAGATCCAGATCAAGGATGGGGTGATCCGCAACGCTTCCTTCACCGACTACCTGATCCCGACGATCCTCGATATGCCGCCGCTGCGCATGGATGTCCTCGAGCTGGGTGACCCCCACTCGCCCTATGGCTTGAAGGGTGTGGGTGAGCCGCCCACGATCTCGTCCGGCCCGGCGATCGTGGCCGCGATCCGAGCGGCCACCGGGCGGCCGATCACTCGCGTGCCGGTCCGTCCCCACGACATAGTCTCGACGTAGTGCCCGCAACTCTTCTCCTGCGTCCCGGGCTGCTGTTCACGGGCGCCGGACAGGAGCTCGAGAATGGTTGGTTGCTCGCTCGCGAGGGCGTCATCGCCGAGGTCGGCTCGGGACGGCCGCCAGCCGCCGACGAGGTGCTTCAGCTCTCGAACTGTGTGGCCGTTCCCGGCCTGGTCAACGCCCACGACCACATGTACCAATGGGCGACGCGGGGGTACGTACCGGATGGAGGCCTCTTCGAGTGGTTGCGCGCCCTGTACCCGGTCTGGGCGCAGATCGATGCCGAGACTGTCCGCATCGCCGCCAGGGCGGCTATGGCGCGCCTGCTTCTCAGCGGCTGCACGCTGTCGACAGACCACCACTACATCTTTCCGCGCGGACGTGCGGGCATCTTCGAGGCGCTGGTCGAGACAGCGCGAGAGCTCGGCCTGCGCTTCCATCCATGCCGCGGATCGATGTCGCTGGGCGAATCGAAGGGGGGCCTTCCTCCAGACAGCGTGGTCGAGGACGAGGACGAGATCCTTGCGGACACCGAGGCGATGATCCGCCGTTTCCACGATCCGGCGCCTGGTTCGATGTGCCGCGTGGTTGTGGCGCCGTGCTCGCCTTTCTCCGTGACGCCTCAACTGATGCGCGAATCGGCGGCGCTGGCGCGGCGGCATGGGGTCCGGCTGCACACACACCTGGCCGAGACGCTGGACGAGGAGCGCTTCTGCTCGGAGCGATTCGGGAAGCGGCCGCTCGAGCTCATGCACGACCTCGGCTGGACCGGCGACGACGTCTGGTTCGCGCACGGCATCCATTTCAACGACTCCGAGGTCGCCAGGGTAGCGGCGACCAGGACGGGCGTCGCGCACTGTCCTTCGAGCAACATGCGTCTCGGCGCAGGCATGTGCAGGGTTGAGGACCTTGTGCGCGCCGGAGCGACGGTAGGCCTGGGTGTCGACGGCGCGGCGAGCAACGAGGACTCGAACCTCGCGGCGGAGGTGCACCAGGCGCTGCTCATGGCGCGCGGGCGAGCTGCGATGCTCGGCCGTTTGGACGCCGCCACCGCGCTGGACGCTCGAGGCGCGTGGCGCCTGGCGACCGTCGGGGGCGCCGCCTGCCTTGGGCGCGACGACTGCGGCACGCTCGAGCCCGGCAAGTGCGCCGACGTGGCGTGCTTCAGATTGGACGATCTCGCGCACACAGGCATCGACGATCCTCTGGCCGCGCTGGCCCTTGCCCCGGCGCCCCACGCCGAGGCCGTCATCGTCAATGGCAAGGTCGTCGTACGCGATGGGCGGCTGCTCACCGGTGAGGAGACCACGATCGCGCACGAGGTCGCGGCCGAGAGCAAACGCCTGCGTGCGCGCGTGCGTCCTTAGGTGGTGCGCGTCAGCAGGCGGCCCGCCGGTCCGGGGATTCGCCGCCCGTCCGCGAAAACCGTCCGCCCGCGCACCAGCGTCCGCAGGGTGCGACCGCGGATTGCCTGCCCCTCGTGCGCGCTGAATGCGTGCCGGTAGAGGAGGTCCTCTGCCCGGACCACAGACTCGTGTGACAGATCGGCGAGCCACAGGTCGGCGTCGAAGCCGACCGCCACCTCCCCCTTGCGTGCAAGCCCGAAACGACGCGCCACGTTCGTTGCGGTGGCAGCGGCGATCACCGCGACGTCGATGGACCGCCTGTGCGCACCTTCGAGCAGCAGCTGGCGCGTCGACTGGCAGCCCGAGATTCCGCCCCACAGCTTGAAGAAATCGTCATCGCTCTTGAGTTCCGGCGGGCTGGGCGAATGGTCGGACACCACCATCGGGACGCTGCCGTCGGCGAGCAGTGCCCACAGCTCGTCGCGGTTGTCTGCGTTCCGGAACGGCGGCGCGCACTTGCCAATGCCACCGAGGCGCTCGAGATCCTCCTCTGAGTAGAGCAGGTAGTGAGGGCATGTCTCGCCGCTCACGTCGACGCCCTGGGCCTGCGCTTGCAGAATCAGGCGAACACCTTGGGCGGTGCTCACGTGAACGATGTGGATCGCGCAGGCGGTGTCGCCCGCGATGGAAATCGCGCGCGAGATGGCCTCGAGCTCGGCGCTTGGCGGTCGCGAGCGGATGAAGTCGCGGGCTTTCGTCCTGCCCTCCGCGATCGCTTTGCGGCTGAGCGCATCGACGGACTCAGGATCCTCGGCGTGCAGGAGGAGGATCGAGCCGAGCGCGGCGATGCGCAGCATGCCGTCGCGCAGCGTCCGCTCGTCGCACGCCGGGAACTGATCAAGGCCGCTGGGGCACATGAACGCCTTGAACCCCAGCACTCCGCGTGCGTGAAGCGCTTCAAGACGGTCGAGATTGCCCGGCACCAGGCCGCCCCAGAGCCCGAAGTCGAGCAGGGATGAAACGCCGGCTGCCCTGAGCTTTTCGTCGAACGACTCGCTGTCGACGGTGACCGGAAGGCTGTTGAGCGGCATGTCGACGAAGGCGCTGTAGCCGCCGGCCGCCAGCGCAGCCGAACCGCTCGCGATCGTCTCCCAGTCCGTGTGTCCCGGCTCGTCGAAGTGCACGTGCGAGTCGATACCACCAGGCAGGACGTGGAGGCCCGTCGCGTCGATCTCCTCGGGAGCCGAGCCCAGGTTGGGCCCGATCGCCGAAATCATGCCCTCGCTGAGTGCGATGTCCGTCGCGGAAACTCCGGTGGTCGTGACGACGAGGCCGCCGCGGATGACGAGGTCGCTCACCCTTGGGCCGCCAGCAGCTCCAGGAACCTGCACAGGACGTCGATCGCGACCGCAACGTCTTCTTCGGTCACCGACTCGGCGGGATGATGGCTGATGCCGCCCTTACAGCGGACGAAGAGCATGGCAACCTCAGTCAGTCCGGCCATCACGACCGCGTCATGCCCAGCGCCGCTCGCGAGCTGCATTACAGGTTGGCCAAGCTCCTGGACGGCTCGCGCGAGCAACGAAGTCAATTGCGGCGAGCAGGGAACAGTGTGGTTTTCAGCGGTGGACTCGAATTTGACCGACAGCCCGCGTCGCATCGCGATGTCGCGTGCGCTCTGCAGCAGCCGCCGCGTGTGGTCGGTGCGGACCGCGTCATCGGCTTGCCGGACGTCGAGGCTGAGAACGGCTTCGGCCGGCACCACGTTGGCGGCGCCGGGGCTGACCGCGAGCTGCCCCACGGTCGCGACAAGGCCCTCGGTCGCTCGAGCTTCCGCTTCCACCGCGAGCACGAACTCGGCGGCTGCCGCCAGCGCGTCCTCCCGGTGGTCCATCGGAGTGGTGCCGGCGTGCGCCGCCTCGCCCATGAACCTGAGGTGGTGGCGTGACTGCCCGGCGATGGCGGAGACGAGCCCGACGGGCAGGTCGCGGGCCTCGAGCACCGGGCCCTGCTCGATGTGGACCTCGCAGTAACCGAGCAGCCTTCCTCCGTTCCATCGATCGTCACCAAGCCGATCTGGATCGCCGCCGAACGAGCGGATGGCCTCTGCCATCGTCACGCCTTGCGCGTCGGCGCGGTCGAGCTCCACGGCATCGAAGGCTCCGGCCAGCGCCCTGCTGCCGAGATACGTCGTCCCGTAGCGCAGTCCCTCCTCGTCGGCGAACCCGACCACCTCGACCGCGAACGGCAACCGCGACCCGCTGTCGTGGAGGCGCTGCACAGCGGCAATTGCGACCATCACGCCCAGTGGACCGTCGTACTTGCCCGCTCCGCGGACGGAGTCGAGATGAGAGCCGAGGAGGAGCGTCGCGTTACCTCCCAGCGCGCTTTCGTACCGTCCCCGCAGGTTGCCCACGTTGTCCCGATGCACGGCCATGTTGGTGTCGCGCATCCAGGTGGTCACGTGCTCGTGAGCGCGCCGCATCGCGTCCGATGAGAATGACCTCGTCAGCCGCTCCGGCTCCTCGCTGCACGCGCTCAGGACTTCGCAGCGCTTCATAACCGTCGCCGCTTCGCGACCCACGGTCAGACCGATGCGAAAGTGATGTCCTGCGCGCCCTCCCACAGGACGAGCTTCCCCAGCGCCGCCAGCTGCTCGGCGCCGTCCTCGATGGTCGCAAAGTGGTTGCCGGCGAGCTGTCCGACCTTGCTGGCGAACAGCGCCGAACCGTAAGGGAACAGGATCTCGGTTTCGCTGATGCCGCCCGGATAGAGCAGCAGTTGTCCGGGCGCCGGGTAGCTCGTGTGGTTCTCGTAACCGAGGTCGAGATCGAGCTCACCGAGCGGGATCCAGGCCGCTTCTCCGCTCCACCGCGCCTGGATGATGCGGGTCTCCAGCGGCAGCATGGCGCTGAACTTCGCGCACGTCTTGGGCGCGCGCTCAGTCTCCAGCCGCGCCTCGAACTTCAGGCCACCGACCACGATCCGCACCCTGGCCACCCGGCGATCTTGACAGTTTCTGCTGCGGTCGTTCACCCAGCACGGTCATGCCTTGTGCGGGCCCGGGAGTGGTTTCGCTAGTTCAGTCTGCGCGATTCCCACTGCGCCTCACATTTCATGACGAACTCGAAGAGTTCGTAGAGCTGGCCCTGCAGTGGCCGTTTGATGGCGCGGTAGACGCGGAGCTCCGCCATCTTCGTCACATAGAACCTGTAGTTTCCGCTCACTTCCGTCGTCCTCCTGTGGATTCCTTGCTCAGTCATCCGATCGACTGGTTGCTCTGAAGCAGTGGGACCACCGTAAGAAGAAGAACCCGTTGCCCATAAGGTGAAAAACACCTGAACACCGCCCCGGCGGTACCTGAAGCCGGTACCTGTTTTCGCGCGGCACGCAGGCGGAAAAGCGACTAGGATTCGGCGTCATGAAGGCACCCGCGAACGTCTCAGACGTCGCGGGA
>JBGQGS010000081.1:0-9925 GCA_041497555.1 Candidatus Dormibacteraceae bacterium
AACCTGGTCGGGACCAACTCCACCTCCGCGAAAGTGCGTTTCGCGGTCATCGTCGCCACGCGGGCCGGCGTTACCGTGGTCGTCTTTGCCGCCGACCCCGCAGACCCGGCCAATTCACCTCACGGCATGCCTGAAGCTCAGGAGTTCGATTACGTGTGCACCGAGTTTCGCTGGGGCTAGGCTCCCTCAGGCCCCAATCAGACCCGCTTGGGAACTGAAGAGCGGATGAGCTCCCAGGTCGCGCGCACGTCATCCAGCGTGGTGCGCAAGTTGCCGATCGCGATGCGCAGGGCGTAGCGGCCGCGCACGTCCGTGTGCGAGATCAGCGCCTCCCCGGAGCGGTTGATCTGGTCGTGGATGCGCTCGTTCGTTGCGTCGTCGGATCGATGCCGGAACACGACCGTGGAGAACGGCGACGGAGCGAGTACCTCGAACTCAGCCTCTGCCTCGATCCACCGGCGCAGCTCCTGAGCCATCTCGATGTGAGCTGCGATGCGCCGTCGTGCTCCATCGATCCCGAAGGCACGGAGTACGAACCAGAGCTTCAGCCCCCGGAACCTGCGCCCCAGCGAAGCTCCGTAATCCATCAGGTTGCGAACGCTGTCCCCTTCGGTGGTCTTGAGATAGGCGGGCGTGAGGCTGAATGCGCGCTTGAGAACCTCCTCGTGCCTGCAGTAGAGGACGCTGCAGTCGATGGGGGTGAACAACCACTTGTGCGGGTTGACCACGAGAGAGTCAGCTTGATCGCAACCCGAGAGCACCCACCGGTGGCTCTCGAGCACCGCGGCGGCTCCCCCGTAAGCCGCGTCGACGTGCAGCCACAGCTTCTCTGCCTGGCACACGCTGGCCAACGCGGGCACCGGATCGACCGCGGTCACAGAGGTGGTCCCAACGGTGGCCACGACCGCGAACGGGAGGTGGCCCTCTCGACGGTCGCGCGAGATCGCCTGCTCAAGCTCGTGCGGGTCCATCCGAAAGGCCGAATCCGTGCGAATCTTGACGATGTTGTCCTGGCCGACCCCCAGCACCATCCCGGCTTTCTCGACGGATGAATGCGCCTCCTCCGAGATGTACATACGCAGGCGCGCTGCCGGCATGCCGCGGCGCCGAACATCGATGTTGGGCATCGCCTCCCGTGCGGCCGCGAGCGCATAGAGCGTGCTCGACGAAGCGGTGTCGTTGATGACGCCGGAAAACCCAACCGGCAACCCGATGGCCTGGCGAAGCCAGTCGCACGCAACCTCCTCGACCTCTGTCGCCGCCGGTGAGGTGCGCCACAGCATCCCGTTGACGTTCAGGGCGGCTATGAGCAGCTCGGCGAGGATGCCGGGCGTCGATCCGGTGATCCCGAAATACGCGAAAAAGCGCGGATGGTTCCAGTGCGTGATCCCCGGCAGGATCAGGCGTTCGAAGTCCTCGAAGATTGCGTCGAGTGCCTCGCCCTGCTCCGGTGGCACCGCGGGCAAGCTCCTGCGGATGTCGCCTGGCGAGACCTGTGAAAGCACCGGACGCTCGCGGATGGTGTCGAGGTAATCGCCAATCCAGTCCACCGCGCGGTGGGCGGCAGCACGGAACTCGTCTGTCCCGACGTCGCCCAGTGGGCCGGCCGAGATCTCGGATCGGCTCATGGCAGCACCGGCAGATCAAAACTGATGTCGTACACCCCTCCACTCAGTTTGGCGTGGTGAATCCAGCCCATCTTTCTGAGCAACCCGAGCATCTGCCGGTTCTCGGGCAGCACGATGAGCGTGAAGTTCTTGATGCCGTGTTCACGAGCGGCCCGCGCGAGGGTGGTCAGCAGCGCGCCTCCGAGGCCTCGCCGCTGGAATTCGTCGACGACGGCCACGGCGACCTCGGCCACGTCGGTGTTGGCCACGCGGTCATATCGCGCCACGCCGAGGATGCGCTCCTTGCCGGTCGGCCTGTGCGACGTCCCGACCAGCGCGAAGCGGTCCTTGTGGTCGACCACAGCAAGCCGGTGAGCGAGCGCATCGGGCAGACGCTTCAACGGCGAAAAGAACCTGAAATAGACGCTGCGCTCTGACATCGCGGCGACCGCTTCGTGCAGCAAAGGCTCGTCCTCGGGCGCGATCGGCCTGACGTCAACTTTGGTCCCGTCCTCCAGTTCGAGGACGCCGGGCTCGAAATGGGGCGATGACACCGCTACAAGGTAGCGGCCTATACCATCCGCGGTGCATGACCGGCTTAGAGCCCCACGAAGTCCGAGGCTTCGCCGTGAGCTCGCGGGGACCCCTGAGGCAGCGATGGCGCAACCTCGGCATGGCCGCCGGCGCCGTGACGGCTGTCCTGTTCGCCGCCTTCGACCTCTATCAGTGGGCTCTCGCCTACGCCGGGGACAAGTTCCACAACGACTTCACCTTCTACTACGCAGCGGCTCGGATCGGACTCGCACACGGCTGGCCGTCGATCTATGACCTGAGCCTCCAGCAGGCGGAGCTCGACGCCATCGGTTCGGGGATCAAGATCGCGGAGCTCGCTCGTTACATCAGCCCGCCGCCGGTCGCGTGGTCCGCGCTGCCGCTGACTCCGCTTCCATATCCCATCGCCTACTGGACCTGGAGCGCGCTGCTTGTCATCGCCCTCGCCCTGACGTGGCGCCTCGCTGCGCCCGGCCGTCGAGCCTGGCGACTCGCCCACTTCGCTGCAGCGATCGGCTGGCTTCCCGTCATCTATGGACTGCAGCTCGGCCAGCCGGGGCTTTTCGTGGCCCTTGGGGTCGCCGCCTGCTACGCGCTGCTGCAGGATGGGCGTCCCTTCTGGTCGGGCATCGCTCTGGGCGCTCTGGCGCTCAAGCCTCAGCTCGCCTTCCTGGTTCCGGCTGCCCTGCTGCTGAGCGGAAGGACGCGAGCTTTCTGGGGCAGCGTCGTGGCGCTCGGTCTACTCGCGGGCGCTTCGGCGATCACACTCGGTCCGAGCGGCATCGCCGCGTACGAGGCCAGGTTGAACTTCGCCGCCGGGGTGCCCGTCAACCGTGAGCTGACGCTGGCGCCGCTCATCGGCAGCCTGGCGGTGACGCGCGTGATCCAGGGGACGATCGGCCTGTGGGCACTCTTCCTCGCCTACCGGTTGCGGCGCCGAGGGCATGAGTGGGTCTTGATCCCGGCGCTGGTCGGGGGATTGCTCGCCAGTCCTTACCTCCACCTGGACGACCTGGTGATGCTCGGCTTGGCGGGTTGGCTCTACCTGCGCACCTCGCCGAGCGCCTGGACATGGGTCTTCATGCTGGGCGTTGTCATCACCGCGGAGGGCATGCCCATCTGGGGGCCGCTTCCTCTGATCGCTGGTGAACTTGGCGCGCTGGCGCTTCTGTCAGTCGCGGCGCTGAAACATCACGACGGCGATGCCGAGCATCACGGCTCCAAAGGCCAGGATGATCCCCGACTCGAGCGGAATGGCGAGCACGTGGCCATGGATGGTCAGCCCGAACCTGTCGATGACCGCGCTCGGCAGGCCTGAGTTGGAGAGCACGACGCGACGCTGCGGATCGCCGCCCGTCAGCTGCCGTGGCGGCCGGTGCCTTCCGCGAAGCGGCGGGCCCCTTCCTGCGCTTCGCCCGAAGCCATCGCCTCGATTCCGCCTCGAGCCTCGGCCTTCATCGCCTCGTCGAGGCTGAGCGCCCACTGGTTCAGCACGCTGCGGCGGTCTGCGCGCAGCGCGCGCTGCGGAAACTCGGCGACCTGGCGGGCTAGCTTCTGCGCCTCCTCAAGCGCTCGGCCGGGTGCGACGAGCTTTTCGACCAGGCCGATGCGCAACGCCTCTTCGGCCGCTACCGGGCGGCCCGTGAGGATCAGGTCCAGCGCCCGGCCCTGGCCGACCATACGGGGCAGCCGGAGCGTGCCGAGGTCGATGAGCGGCACTCCGAACCGGCGGTTGAACACGCCGAGGGTCGCGTTGCTGGCGGCGACCCTCAGGTCGCACCACAGAGCGAGCTCCAGCCCGCCCGCCACAGCGTAGCCTTCGATCGCGGCGATCACCGGCTTGCTCAGCATCATTCGCGTCGGTCCCATCGGACCTGGACCGGTTTCTTCGAGACGGTTCCCTTCACCGCGCCCAAGCGCCTTGAGGTCGAATCCAGAGCAGAAGTTGCCGCCCGCGCCGGTGAGCACCGCCACCGCCAGCGATCCGTCCTGTTCGAACGTTGTGAAAGCCTTGAGAAGGGCGCCGGCAGTTGCCGAGTCGACCGCGTTGCGCATTTCCGGACGGGTGATGGTGACCGTCATCACACCGTCCCCGGCCACGATCCGGACGTTCACACCCAAGGTCTGAGCCCTTCCGTTACTCCGCGTCCATGTGCGGATACCGGTGATCGGTTGGCGGGACATAGGTCTCCTTGATCGTGCGCGCGCTGGTCCATCGGATGAGGTTCAGCATCGAGCCCGCCTTGTCGTTCGTGCCTGAGGCGCGCGCACCGCCAAACGGCTGTAGACCCACCACTGCTCCGGTCGGCTTGTCATTGATGTAGAAGTTGCCCGCGGCGTTGACCAGGGTCTCGGACGCCTTGCGAATCGCATGCCGGTCGCGCGCGAAGATCGCGCCGGTCAGGCCGTAGGGGCTCGTGCGATCGACGAGCTCGAGCGTTTCCTCGAACTTTCCATCGGCGTATGGATACACGGTGAGGATCGGTCCGAACAGTTCCTCTTTCAGAAGCCTGAAGTCCGGGTCCGTGGTCTCGATCACGGTCGGCCGAACGAACCATCCCACCTTGTCGTCACCCTTGCCGCCGGCGACGACCTTCGCGGCCTCGGACTTGCGCGCGAACTCGATCGCCTTCATGTGGTTCGAATAAGCCTTGCCGTCGATCACGGCACCCATGAAGTTGCGGAAGTCCGCGACGTCTCCCTGCGCTATAGCCTCGACCTCATCCGCCATCTCGGTCCGCATGCTCTTCCACATGGACTGCGGAATGTATGCACGCGAGGCGGCCGAGCATTTCTGTCCCTGGTACTCGAACGCGCCTCGGATCAGCGCGGTGCGCAGTGCATCCGAGTCAGCCGACTCGTGGGCGACCACGAAGTCCTTGCCGCCGGTCTCGCCAACCAGCCGCGGGTACGTCCGGTACTGATCGACGTTTTGGCCCACCGTCCGCCACATGCCCTGGAACACCTCGGTCGACCCGGTGAAATGGATGCCCGCCAGCTCCTTGTGCCCGAGGACCTGCTCGGAGATCTTCGATGCGCTGCCGCTCACCATGTTGATCACGCCGGGGGGCAGGCCGGCTGCGTTGAGGATCTCCATCAAGAAGTGACTCACCAGCAGCGACTGAGTCGCGGGCTTGAAGACGACGGTGTTGCCCATCAGTGCGGCCGCGGTGGGCAGGTTGGCACCAATGGACGTGAAGTTGAACGGGCTGACCGCGAAGACGAAGCCTTCGAGTGGCCTGTACTCGAGCCGGTTCCATGCCGTGCCGTCGTTGAAGGGCTGCTGCCCCAGCAGCTGGTCGCCGAAGTACGCGTTGTATCTCCAGAAGTCGATGGACTCGCAAGCCGCATCGATCTCGGCCTGGTGGACGGTCTTCGACTGCCCTAGCATCGTGGCCGCGTTGATGGTGTCGCGCCATGGACCCGCCAGGAGCGACGCCGCCCTCAGGAGCACGGCGGCACGCTCCTGATATGAGGTCGCGGCCCATGCCCGCCGCGCCTTGAGCGCGGCCGCGATGGCGTCGTCGAAGTCCTTGGCCGCTCCGACGGCGTAGTCGGCAATCGTCAGCTCGTGCCGGTGAGGGGAGCGCAGGTCGCCCTTGGAGGCGCCCCACCGCCGCTCGCCACCGATCTGCATGGGGACCTCGGTGCGGGCGTCGGTCAGCTCCGCAAGCCTGGCTTTGAGGCTCTTGCGGTGGGCGTCGCCCGGTGCGTACGGGCGAATCGGCTCGTTGACTGGGGTGGGGACTCGAAAGTGTCCGTCGGCGGTCATCTCGCCTCCTCGGTGATGCTGCTCGTCCAGGTTGTGGTGATGGCCAAATCGTAACCCGGCCTCGTATCCCACCAAGACTGCGTTCAGGATTGTTGGAGGCGCGTCCTTGGTCGACCTTATCCCATCTCGACCTGTAGCCACGTCGGAGCGAGTGCGGCAGACCGTCGCGCTGCTCGCGCGCCGTGGGTACGCGCTGACTCCGCAGCGGCTGGCGGAGCTGTGCGTCGGCGGCTCGATCTCGACGGACGAGGTCCGGTGGTCGGTGGCCGGGAGCCCGGACCTCATCGTTGCCGACGAACTCGTCGTCGATCGCGGAGCCCAGGGCCGCGCGGGCGGGATCCGGGCTCGGGCGCTCGGGCACCGAGCCGACGCGGCCGCCTACCTCGAGATGACGGCCCGGTTCGTGCGCGCGTTGGTCGGGTTCGCGCCCTTCATCCGCAGCGTCTCGATCGCGGGCTCGCTCGCCAGCGGCGGTTTTCGAGCGTCAGACGACGTCGACCTCAACCTCGTCGTGGACGACGGTCACAGGCATCTCGCCTACGTCGCCGTGAACACGCTCGGGCTGGTGCACGCGCTCGCGCACCGGGCAAAGCCGGTCGACGACCTCACGCGGCGCCCGCTTGCGCCGCGCCTCATGACCGCGAACCTGATCCTCGAGCGCTCGCAGTGCCTGCCGCTGCAGCGGCAGGACGAGGACATGGCGTTCGAACTACTGATGGCCGAGCCCATCTTTGGCATCGACGCGATCCGCGAGCTGCTCGACGCCAACCCAGCCCTGCTGGAGCATTTCCCACAGCTGGCGGACAAGCCGGTGCCGCTGCTCATCGATCCCCCGTTTCGGCGCTTGCCTGCTGCATTGTTTCCGATGTTTCTTGACAGCGCCGCGCGAGCCCTAGGCGAAAGGGCGTGGCGGTACATGCAGTGGACTCGACGTCACCATCCCGACGCCCTCGCACGCGTGACGTACGTGCGCTCGACCATGCGCCCGTACACGTTGTTCGATAGGGTCTCCAGTTGGAGCCCCACGAACTCGGAGGCTTCGCCGTGAGTTCGCGGGGGCCCCTAATTTGATCGCGGCGCTGGCGATCGCGATCCTGGGCGTCACCAGCGTCCTCCTGTTCGCGTTCGGCGTGAACCTGCTCTACCTGACATGGCGCGCGACGCGTTTGCGCGTGGGGCCGAAGCACTCGAGAGTCGGTGAAGGCGAGCCGCTCGTCTGCGTGCAGGTGCCCGTCTACAACGAACGCTACGTTGCTGAGCGCGTCCTCGACGCGGTATGCGCAATCGACTGGCCCGCCGGCCGGATGGAGATACAGGTCCTCGACGACTCTGACGACGAAACCACGTCGATCGTGGCGCGCCGCGCCGACCGCTGGCGCCTGAAGGGAGTCCAGGTCGCGCATGTCAGGCGCGGCACGCGCACAGGATTCAAAGCTGGCGCGCTCGCATACGGCCTGACGCTCACGGACGCTCCGTTCATCGCGATCTTCGACGCCGACTTCGTGCCTCCACGCGATTTCCTTCGCCGCACGATCGGCGCGTTCGAGGACCCATCGGTCGGGTTCGCGCAGGCTAGATGGGGCCACCTCGACGAACGCTATTCGTGGTTCACGCGGCTGCAGGCGCTTGCGATCGACTTCCACTTCCTCGTCGAGCAGGCGGTGCGCGCGGCTGACGGGTACTTCACCAACTTCACGGGCACAGCCGGGGTGTGGAGGCGCAGCGCGATCGAGGATTCGGGCGGCTGGAGCGCGGACACCTTGACCGAGGACCTCGACCTGAGCTATCGGGCACAGCTGCGGGGATGGCGCGCCGCGTATATCGAGGACCTCGTCGTGCCCGAGGAGCTTCCCGTGTCCATCGACGCGTACCGTCGCCAGCAGTCGAGGTGGGCGACCGGCAGCTTTCAGTCGGCATTCAAGCTCCTTGGGCCCGTGCTGCGCAGTCACAACCGGACGGCAGTCAAGCTGCAGGCGACCGTCCATTTGCTCGCCTACGGTATCGGCCCCCTGATGCTGATCCAGCTCATGTGCTACCCGGCACTCCTGCTCACCCTTGGTCGGCACGGTCTCCCCTGGCCGCTTGCCGACGCGTCGGTGCTGGTGGTCGTGGTTGCGGTGTCTCCTTGGGTCGGTTTCATGGTCGCGCAGACGCGGCTCGGGCGTCGTTGGTGGTCGGGCCTTCCATCGCTGCTCTGCCAGATCGTCGGCGCCGGGATGTCCCTTACAGCGATGGTGGCGATGTTTCGCGCCACAAGGCCAGGTGGGCAGTTCATTCGAACGCCGAAGCACCGGATCGAGCAGCGCGGCCAGGAGTGGCGCGACCAGGAATACGTCCGCGTCGGCGACCCCCGCGCGGTCGCGGAGGCACTCTTCGGCGTGGGCGCGTTCGCGATCGTCCCCCTCGCGGCCACGATGCACCAGTGGCTGCTCGCGGTTTACGCAACCATGTTCGCCCTCGGTTTTCTCGCGCTGGCCTCGCTCAGCGCGATTGACCTGCTCGAGGTGCTGACGCTGCGAAATCTCGGCCGGCGCGCTCTGGCGCGATCCCAGGCAGCGGGTCCCAAGCTTGCCCTGCTCGGGCTCTGCGCTCTGCTCCTGCTCGTTGCGGCGCAGATGCCAGAGCCGTTCGAAGACGGCTACGGGCATTGGGTCATCGCCGCGAACCTCGCGTCGACCGGCAATCTTCACGACCCGCTGTTCGGGATGGAGGGCACCTGGCTTCCCGCTTATCACGTGCTCGCTGCCGCGGTCCTGCACGTGTTCGGGCTGTGGCAGCTCGGCGCCCTCAAGGCACTCGGAGCGCTGCTTGGCCTGGTGACCCTCGCCTGCGTGTACGCCCTCGCTCCGAACGCGCGTCAGGCCAGGCTCGCCGTCGCGCTGCTGGTTTTGAACCCGGTCTTCCTGTTCACCTCGGGGTCGGCCGTCGTCGAGCCACTGCTGACCACGCTGCTCACCGCCGCCGCGCTGGCCGCGGTACGCGGGCGGATCAAGGTCGCCGCGCTGCTGGGCGTGCTCGCGTGCGTGACCGCCACCAAGGCGTGGATCTGGATCGCGGCAGTGGCCGGATTCGCGGCCCTCGAGTTCTTGCGCAGCCGGGCACCGAGGAGTAAACGGATGCCCGCGATCGTGTGGGCCGTTCCCGCGATCGCTCTGCTGGTCTTCCTGCAGCTCGGCTTCGCGCCTGCCAGCTACTCGGTCGCCCGTGGCTCGCTCGAGGTCGCATCAGCCACCGCTCGCGGGAGCCTGCCGGTCGGAGCCCTGGCGCGCGTTGCCGAGCTTGCTCAGACCTTCGGCCTCGCCGCGCTGCCGCTGTTCGCCTTCGGCGCGGTGGGCCTGTGGGCCGTCATCGCCCGCCCGTCGTCCGCGCTCGATCGAGCGTCGCTGCGCTTCCTCTACTTTCCCGCTCTGGTCTATCTCGCGAGTGTCTTCGGGTTGGTCGCCGTCGGCGCCTACACCGGCAGCCATCGCTACCTGTACCCGGCATTGCCCGCGCTTGCTCTGCTTGCGGCGGCAGCCCTCGACCGGCACGTCGCGGCTGTTCGCGTGGCCGCGGTCGCAGCCGCGGGGCTGATCGCGGTCGCGTTCTTGCCCGTCTTCGCGAGCTTCGCGTCTGACAATACGGGCCTGATCGCGGCGGGTCGCGCGGCGAGCGGCAGGTCCGGGGTCCTGGTCACGGACTCTCCAGTGGTCGCCTTCTACAGCGGCAAACAGCCCCTGGAGATCATCGGTTCCCAGCAGCTGCCGCTCGATCGCGCTGGAGCCATCGACTGGATGCGAGGGCACGGGGTGACAGAGCTCGTGATCGAGAGCATCAGCTACTACCGCTCGACCGTCCTGTTCCCCGACCTCGCGTCGGGCCAGGCCAGCTCGCCGTTCGAGGCACTCGGCCAACAGTCCCGCTACCAGGTCTATGGCGGCAAGCCCGTCTACGCCTACAGGGTTGAGTCGCCGCTCACGACGCCAATCAACTCACGGGTCGACGCCACGATCGC
>JBGQGS010000082.1:0-9851 GCA_041497555.1 Candidatus Dormibacteraceae bacterium
GTCGCGATCGGGGGCTCGATCTCGACAAGGATGTGCTCGTACCCCATCGCGGCTATCATCGGCCATATGGGGACGGGCCCGCTCCGAGACTCCTACGGGCGCGTTGCGGACGACCTGAGGATCTCGATCACCGACCGCTGCAACTTCCGCTGCATCTACTGCATGCCGGCCGAGGGGCTCAAGTGGCTGAAGCGCGACGACATCCTGCGCTTCGAGGAGATCGTGCGACTGGCGCGGATCTTCGTGGAGCGCTACGGCGTCAGGACGATCCGGATCACGGGCGGCGAGCCCCTTGTTCGAATCAAGGTCGAAGAGCTCATCGGAATGATCAACGCGATCGACCCCACGCTCGACATCACCATGACCACCAACGGTGTCCTGCTGCGCGACAAGGCCCGACTGCTCAAGGAGGCCGGACTGAAGCGCATCAACATCTCGCTGGATACGCTCAACATGGAGCGCTTTCACGAGATTGCGCGCAGCGATCAATTCAACCGGACGATGGATGGCATCCAGGCCGCGCGCGAGGCTGGCTTGTGGCCGATCAAGCTGAACATGGTCGTCATGAAGGGCCACAACGACGACGAGGTGGTCGACTTCGCACGCATGGCTCGCGACGAGGGTTACGAGGTCCGCTTCATCGAGTTCATGCCTCTGGACGGCGATGGGATCTGGACCAACGAGCAGGTCGTCCCGAGCCGGCGCATTCAGGAGCAGATCGAAGATCTCTTCCCGCTGGTGCCGGTCGCCGACCCACGGCCCGGACCGGCCACACGCTTCAAGTTCGCCGACGGAGCGCCTGGAGGCGTCGGGTTCATCTCCTCCGTGAGCCAGGCGTTCTGCACCACGTGCAACCGCATCCGCCTGACCGCCGAAGGCGGCCTGCGCACCTGTCTTTTCTCGCTCCAGGAGACACCGCTGCGCGACCTCATGCGGTCTGGTGTGTCGGACGACCATCTCGGTCGCGTAATCGAGACCGCGATCTGGCGCAAAGAGGAAGGCCACCTCATCAACCAGCCGGGGTTCGTCAAGCCGGCCAAATCGATGTCCCAGATCGGGGGGTAAGTTCGCTGCTGCGGCCTGAAGAAGCTCAGCGGCCTTTCACCGTCACCGAGCTCGCGAACGAGATCCGGCGCGAGCTGCGCCCATTGACCGCCCTGCTCGTCAAGGGCGAGGTCAGCGGGATGAAACGCGGGGCGAAGGGCCACTACAGCTTCGCCATCAAAGACGGGCAAAGCCTGATCAACGGCTTCTTGTACGCCGACGATGCGCGCCGCGTCACGACCCTGCCGGAGGACGGCCAGGCATTCGTCTTCCGCGGGCGCGTCGATTTCTGGCCCCAATACGGGACGGTCCGTTTCGTGGTCGACCAAATCGAGTTCGACGACATCGGCAAGCTGCGCGCGCAGCTCGAGGAGCTGAAGCGACGGCTCGAGGTAGAGGGAGCGTTCGCCGCGGCTCGCAAGCGCCGGCTGCCGTTCCTGCCCCGCGCGATCGCGCTGCTCACCTCGCCTACCGGCGCCGTAATCCATGACCTGCAGGAGACGATCTGGGAGCGCTACCCGAACATGGGAATCGTCGTGTACCCCGTCCAGGTGCAGGGTGCGGCTGCGCCCATGAGCGTCGCGCGGGCACTCAGGCGGTGCAACGAGGAGAACCTGGCGGACGTCATCGTGCTCGCGCGCGGCGGCGGGAGCTTCGAGGAGCTCTACGCCTTCAACACCGAGCTTGTTGCGCGGGCAATCCTCGAATCTCGGCTCCCCGTGGTCACCGCGCTCGGCCACACCTCGGACCGGACGGTCGCCGATCTCGTCGGCGACGCCGAATGCCGGACACCGACCGAGGCCGGCTCGCGTGTGGTGCCCAAGAAATCGGACCTGCTGATCCACCTGCGCGAGCGCGGGCGCCGACTGGACCGTGAGATCGCACAGCGCCTCGCCCGTGAGGCTGAACGACTGGCGAACAAAAGGCAGCGCATGGTTCAACTGCTCCCCGCGCTCGTGCGGCACCGCGTTGAGCGCCTCGCCCGTGCCGCAGCGGAGCTGGGCCGGCTCAGCCCGCTCGCGCAGGTCGCCCGCCGCGAGGAGGCGCTGCGTGAGCGCGGGCGATGGCTCAACAGCGCAGCTACCACTCGGCTCGCCCGCGGACGCAATGCGCTCGCCGCGCGACGCGCAACTGAACGCTTGGATCGAGCTATGGCCGAGCGCTTCGCGGTCGCGACGAGCGGACTCCGACACCGGAGGCAGCGCCTGGTCGCGCTGAGCCCCGACGCGGTGCTCTCACGCGGATACAGCATCACGCAGGACGCCGAGTCCGGCGTCGTGCTCCGTTCGGCGGCGGGCACCGCCGTCAACCGGAGGGTTCGCATCCGTCTCGGAGCCGGACGGCTAGGCGCCCGGGTCGACGAGGTCGAGTCGTGAGCGAGGAGTTGACTTACGAGCAGGCCCTCGAGAAGCTGGACGAGAAGCTGAAGCTCCTCGAAGACGGGGAGCTCTCGTTGGAGGATGCGCTCAAGGCGGTGGACGAGGCGCGCATCTACCTCAAGCTGTGCACGGAGCGGCTCGAGGTCGCGCGCCGCAAGATCGAGGTCAGGGCCGAGCCGGAGACGACCTCGGAGTAGAGCCAGAGGGGGCGCCCCCACCGGCGCTGCGCGCCACCTCCCCGCTAGCGGGGAGGCGCATCGACGTACGGCTTCAACTGCTCGATGTCGGATTCGTCGAGGTGAGCGAAGAGGGCCATGTCGTCAGCGCGGTCGATGAACGCTATCGGCAGCACGACGTCCCGCTTGAAGAACCCTTCGGGCCGGATCACAACACCGACCAACTTGCCGTGGTCTAGCAGGACATCGTGCACCGTGCCCAGGCGGTGACCGGTCGTGCCCAGCATCACGTTTTCACCACGGTCAATCTCGATCTCGCCTTCCGGTTTGTTCGCAATTTCGTCGGCCTTGGGCAATCCGAGGCCACCGGTCAGCAGCTCCCCTTCTTCGAGCACCGCATCCTCAGCAGTCAACGGCTCGCGTCGATAGCTGAGATAGAGCGGCTGGCGGCGGATGTCAGGCCCCGACATGGAAAGGCGTACGAGGTCGTGGGTGGCAGACTCGACCGCTGTGATGGGTATCACGACCTCGTCGGTCGTGAAGAGCTTCTCGGCAGCCACGAGGCGGCCGGCAAGAGAGACCTCGTCTTTGACCACAACTGCTCGAGGATCGAATCCCTTCTCATCCACGATGACGCTGACAAGCGTTCCGACCTTAGTTCCGTCGCTAGCGACGACATCCGCGCCGAGGCGGAAGTCGGAGAGCTCCGGCATCAAGGCGCATTATCCGACACTGCTTCTAGCGGACAGATGGCGTTGGGGCGTCATCTTCAGTCGCCGACTCCAGCTGCTCGTTCATCACGCGCAGTCGCTGGCTCAAGTTCTTGACGAACTCGAGGAGCACCTCGGGATGCTCGTGAACGATCGCCTGCATCCGGTCGCGCCTGAGCACCCGCACTGTCGTGTTCTCGGCTGCCTGGGCGCTGGCAGATCGCGGCTGGTCGTCGAAAACCGACATCTCGCCCACGACCTTGCTGGGTCCGTGCCTGGCCAGGGTGACGTCGTGGCCGTCGTGGTCGAGATGCACCCGGATCTCGCCTTCCAGCACCACGTACAGCTCCGCGCCGACATCGCCCTTTCTGAAGATCGACTCGCCCTTGACGTAGTGGCGCGTCACCATCAGGCGGTCGATGCTGGCGAGCTGCTCGAGCGTGAGCGTGCTGAAGAGCGGCACCCGCTTGAGCGCGATCAACTCCTTCATCTGGTTGCCCGGTCCATGGGACGCGGCTTCGGCGGTCTCCTTGACCCATTTGTCGTGATGGTTCGCGAGTGCTTCGAGCTCGGCATGCGTCAGCGGGCGAGCCGATCCCGAGTCCAGCGACTCGGGATCGAGCAGCTGTGCCAGCGGCCCGGCAAGCCAGCCCGGGCCGAAGTTTATCAGCGTTTCAAGCGCCTCCACCCTGGCTTGTGCCTCATCGGATAAGAGGCCGCGCTCGACGGTCGCGAAGCCTCGCTTCCCGTGCAGAGCCCTCATTGCGGAAAGACCTGAATCGATGCCCTTGCGGGCGTAGTCGTCCAGGCCGATGCTCAGGATGGTGTAACCGGACCTCTCCTCATCCGCCTGCTGTTGAGCGGCTCGCGCCACCCGGGCGGACAACCGAGCAAGGTGCAGCGCGTCAGCAAGTTGGGACTCGAGGTGGCCCCGCGCGTGCTGGAACAGTTCCGGCCGGCCGCTTCGGATGAGCGCCTCGATGATCGCGGCCGCGGCCTCATCCTGTGACACGAGCAGCGGGAGGGTCAGAACCAGCGCGTCCGGCGATTGGGAAGCCATGGCTTCCGCCGCGAAACGGCGGACATCGCGGTCGCCGCTCGCGAGGCCGTCGGCCAGCGCCTCTGCGTAGGCCTGGTGCTCGTCGACTGGCGGAGTCCAGCGGACGGCCTGGCGCATCGCCTCGCGGCGCACCTCGATGTCGTCGTCGCGGAGGCAGGCGATCAAAGGGCCGGAAACCCCTGCGACCTCTCCTTTCATCTTGGCGAAGCTGCGAATCGACTCCAGCCTCACACGCGTGTCGCCATCTCGCATCGCGGCGACGATCGTTTCGCGGCCGCCGACGAAAGAGGCCGCCCACACTGCCGCCGCACGATCCTCGGGCACGGTCGAGTGCCAGAGCGTGCTCATGATCTCGTCGGACCGCTCCCATCTGTCCTTGCGGGTTGCGCCGGCCACCGCCGCCGCGGCACGCACCCAGCCGTCCGAGTCGCCGCTCGCGCTCTCCATCTGTTCGATGGCGATGCTGTCGGGAGTCGCCAGCTGGAAGGTCAGCCTGCGCACGACGGGGTCGGCCACAGCGAGCAGCTCCGGCAGCATGGCGGTGAAGGCTTCTGGGGCCGCCTTGCCGAGCGCGGCGGTCGCAAACTGCCGCACCTTGTCCTCGGCAGAGCGGATGAAGCCCTGCAGCTCGGCGATCTGCTCGGGGCTGGGCCGTCCGATAGCTTGCTGGAAGTCCGCCAGGCTCAAGGCGTGGGTGCGCAGCCGGTCGTAGATCGCGCTGACGTACAAACTGCGCACCCACAAGGCGGCCAGGATGAAGAGGATCCCTACGACGACCCCGAGCACGGCGAGCGCCTCGACGCCGGCGGCGATTGTCCGCTGCACCACCAGCAAGCCCACGCCGGTCACCACGGCCGCCCCCGGCAGCACTGCGTTGTCGAGCAGCAGCTTCAGCTTGGGACCGACCTGCGCCGGGAGCGCGCTGCCGAGGACGTTCTCGACCGGGTCGTCCAATCCCGTCTGCAGGCCGTTCCGAACGATGAAGAGGAACAGCGCGGTCGGCAGGATCGGGGCGACCGCGACGGCGGTGAAGGCGATCAGGGTGAAGATCGGCAGGGCCATGATCGCGTTCTTGATGCCGAGCCTGGAGAGGACCCAGGGTGTCACGAACAGGCTCACTGCGAGCTGGACAACGTAGCTGGCGAGCCACGCGTTTCCAATGAGGATCGTGAGCGACTGCAGGTTGTTGTGAGTCGCCTGGACGAAGAGCACGGCGACCAGGTAATCGCCAATCCGGCTTGCGATCTGCAGGGTCAGCGCGAGTAAGACGAGCGCGAGCATCAGGCGGCTGCCGGCCAGGTAACGAAGCGCTCCCTTGAGAACGGCTACAACACCATGCTTCTTAAGCGCCGCCTCCTGGGCGGCGAGGAACTCGTCTGCGTCCTCGACGAAGGCCGGACGGAACAGCGTGCGTTCGAGGCCGCGCGACATGATCGCCGCAGCGATCGATCCGAACGCCCAAACAAAGATCAGCGGTTCGGTCGCGTAGACGGCAACAATCGTGGTAGTGACGCCGGCCAGGATGTAACCAAGGCTCGAACCGGCCGCGATCACTGGGAAGATGCGCTTGCCCTCCAGCACGTTGAAGTGCTGGCTGACGAAGGTCCAGAAATGGAGCATGACAAGCTCGAACGCAACCGAATAAACCACATATGCCGCAAAGGCCACAGTCGCGTCCTCGCGTATCGAGTAGGCGGTGTAGACGACCAGCGCCGCGATCGCGTTCGCCGCGAGGTTGATCCGGAAGGCGCGGCCGACGCCGAACCTGCGGGTGACGGCGCCCTGGAGGGCGACCATCGGCCAGACCGCGAGCGCGAGGACGATGAAGAACAGCGGATACGCCTGCGGGCCTGCTTTGTTGAGGAAGATTGACTGAGCTGCGCTGAAGGCGGTGTACATCGCCCAGCCGAGGACGATCGCGAAGCCGGCCACTTGCAGCGTTCGGTTGAGCTCGGTGCGTCGCACGTGCAGAAACTTCGCCAGCAAAGGCGACATCTCGGCAGGCTGCACGAAGCTGCGAACCTGCATCAGGTTTGCTGTACGGCTGCGATCCTTTCCAACGCGGCGATTCGCTCTTCGATCGGGGGGTGGCTGTCGAAGAGGTGGTTGAAGAAGCTGCCGTGGTGCTCCTTGGGGTTGTCGATGCACATCGCCGCCACCGCATGGTTGAAGTGTTCGAGCGGCCGGTCATTCTGCGCGATCTTCTTCAGCGCGCCGAGCAAGCCCTGCGGGTTGCGGGTGAGCTCGACTCCGCTGGCGTCCGCCAGCGACTCCCTCTGTCGTGACAGGGCCATCTGCATGATCGGCCCGACGATCGCTGCGATCAGGCCGAAGATGACGCCGATCGCCAGGATCACCAGCATCGCGCGGGCATCGCGCGTGCGGATCCTGAAGGCGCCTCGCCACACGACGCTCGCTAGAAGGGCCGCCATCCCGATCATCGTTGTGACGATCAGGAGCAGGCGTACGTCGAAGTTCTTGATGTGGCTCATCTCGTGGGCCAGGACGCCCTCGAGCTCTTCCCGATTCATCATCTGCAGGAGGCCGGTGGTCACCGTCACCGACGCGTGCTTGGGGTCACGGCCCGTGGCGAAGGCGTTCGGGCTCGGGTCTTCCATGATGTAGACCTTCGGCACCGGCAGACCGTCGCCGATGGCCAGGGTTTGAACGATGTTGTAGAGCTGCTGGTACTGCTGCGGGTCGGCCTCGTGCGCGCCTGATGCTGCCAGCACGGTGGCCGCGCCGAAGAAGTAGGAGTAGGCGGCTGCGCCGATACCCAACAAACCGAGGGCGATCGCCCCGATGAGCGCGGTGCTCGTGCCGCCTCCGAACTCGCCGATGACGAATCCTGCCAGGACCCAGACCACCACGAACAGCGCAACCAGGATGATGCTGTTCCGCTTGTTGTGAGCGATCTGGTGATACATCTATCCCGCCTCGCGTTTGGGTCTCTTGACGACATCCTTCACGCGCTGGGCCGCCCAGCGGCCCCAGATCTGCGCCCACACCAGGCCGTTGCCAAACGCCGATACGTCCTCTGCGTGGTGCTTGAAGTGATAGGCCCACATGGCCCGGTGGCGCTCGTACGACATCCGCCGCTCCGCCGCGGGCGTGGCCGGCTTCACGTGGCGAGTGGCGCCCGCGGTGGGTAGGTAGAAGATCTTCCAACCGCCGAGCCTCAGCCGGTAGCAGAGGTCGATGTCCTCGCCCGACATGAAGTAACGCGGATCGAAGAACCCGACCCTCTCCAGAGCGGCCATGCGCAGCATCAGGCAGGCGCCGGATCCAGCGTCCATCTCATGCACGTCCGACTCCGGCAGGTGGCCCATGTTGTGGCGGCCGAAACGCGGGCTATTCGGGAACAGCTTGCTCAGGCCCACCGTGCGATACAAGAGAGTGCTGGGGATCGGGAACGCTCTTCGCGCGTCAGGATCCAGGCGCCCGTCCGGCAGCAGCAGCCTCGGTCCGACGGCGCCGGCGTCGGGCCGCGTCAGCAAGAAGTCGGCCAGCCTGCCAATGCTCTGCGGATCGACCATCACGTCGGAGCTCAGGAGCAGGACGAAGCGGCCCTGGCAGCGCTCGAGGCCCAGGTTGGCAGCGCGCCCGTAGCCCATGTTCTTCGGCTGCACCAGCACGGTCGCCTGCGGAAACTCATCCGTCACGGCCGCAGCCGAGCCGTCCGACGAGTCGTTGTCCACGACCACTGCCTCCACCGGCACGTCCGCGCTCGCGAAGAACGCGTGAAGGCACTGGAGCAGCAGGTCTTTGGCGTTGTCGCTGACAACCAGCGCGGACACCAACGGCTTCACCTGATCGGGCATCGGGAACGCATTATCCCCGCCGGGACATGCTGAAGTGGTCAGTTAGAATGCCGGGGACTGTGCAGACCGGCGCGCGACTGGGTCTCGGCCAGCGCCTGGCCCAGGTCCGGCGGAACCGGTTGGTCCGGCAGAATCTCGTGCTGTTCGCGGGTGGCCTGGTCGCCGGCATAGGCGGCTTCGTGTACCACGCAGTCGCAGGCCGCGTCCTGGGGCCCGCCACCTACGGCCAGGTCGCATTCCTGATCGCGGTCTATGCGGTCGGCACCGCGCCGGCACTGATCCTGATCGTCGTGCTGGCCCGGTACACCGCCACGCTGGCGGCTCGCGGCGACGCCGGCGTCCGCTCGCTGCTCGGGCGCACCGCCCGGCTCGTCGCCATTCCTTGCCTGGTCGCGGTGCTCCTGACCACGCTGCTCGCACGGCCGGTCGCCGCCTTCGAGCACCTCGGCTCGACGATTCCCGTGCTGATCCTTGGGTTCTCGATCGCGTTGATCTGGCAGGTGGCGATACCGCGCGGCATCCTCCAGGGCCTGCAGCGGTTTCCCGCCCTGTCGCTCAACCTTTCGCTCGAGCTGATCGTTCGCACCACTGTCGTATTTGCCTTGCTGAAAGCCGGCTACGCGGTCTCCGGGGCGATGGCGGCGGTGTTCATCGGTCTTGCCATGTGCTTCGTGCTTGGCCTTTACACGCTCCGCGATCACTTCAAACGGGTCGGCACGAGGGTCCAGCTGCGCGTCATGGCCGGGTTCTCATTGACGGCGGCCGCGGGCATCATCGGAATCCAGATCCTCTACAACCAGGACGTCATCCTCGCCGTCCATTACCTCAGCAGCCACGATGGAGGTATCTACGGGGGGCTGAACAAGATCGGAACGATTCTCTTCTTCCTGACCCTGAGTGTCAGCCAGGTGCTATTTCCTCGGGTGGTCGAGGCGGTTGCGAAAGAGCAGCACCCGGGCCGGATCCTGCTTTCCTCCGCGGGGATTCTCTCAGCGCTCGGCCTCGGGGCGCTACTCGTGTTCGCCGTCGTACCAGGGCTCGTCGTCGGAATCCTCTTTGGCCCGGCCTTCCGGGACGCGACGCCTTACGTTTTCCCGGTCGGCGTCATCGGTCTTGCGCTGGCGCTGGACAACTTGCTGGTCCAGTTCTTCATGGCGGTGCACGACCGGGTCTTCGTGCCGATCCTCGCGCTGGCGTGCATCGCCGAAGGCGGGCTTATCTTCCTCTTCCATGCGAGAGTCGGCCAGGTCGTGCTCGACGTGCTGGTCGCGCTGATCGGCCTGCTCGTGCTGCTCACCATCCGCTGCTACGTCCTGCTGCCGACCCTGCACGCTGAAAGCCTGGCGGAGCCAGAGCTCACATCCAGCTAAGGGACCCACGTCGCCTGAAGGCCGGTTTACTCCGGCCGTCCCCGGGCGTTGCTTTGGCCGCAAGCGTTTTCGAATCACCGGCCGTTGAGTGCCCCGATGAGAGGGAACCGCTGAGGTCCCCTCTCATAAAAGTCAAGTCCCTCGGCCCTCGCGGGCCGGGGGACTTAAGAAACGCTCGGCAACGACCTACTCTCCCATCGGGTTACCCCGACAGTACCATCGGCGCTGGAGGGCTTAACTACCGTGTTCGGAATGGGAACGGGTGTCTCCCCTCCGCCATGGTCACCGAAC
>JBGQGS010000083.1:0-9784 GCA_041497555.1 Candidatus Dormibacteraceae bacterium
AGCAGAGCAGCGGTCGCGGCGCGGGCGGACTCCATCACCTTGTCAAGGTGCTCACGCTTCATCTCCCAGGTCGCTGTCGCGGAGGTGATGGGACACAGGACGACGATGCGAGCTCGATCCCGCAGCTGCTCGTAGTCGGCGAGCATCTGGTGGTGCAGCGACAGCTGAAGCGTTCTTGCAATGAGCTCAGGCAGGCTGGTCGGCACCACCTCGTACTCGCCTCCGCCCATGAGGCTGATGGCAAGGATCTCCTTCGCTCCATCTTCGACGGCGATGTTGACCGGCGTGTTGTCGACAACACCGCCGTCCAGGTGCTCGCGGTCAGCGATCCGTACCGACGGAAACAGGCCCGGGATGGCGGTGGAGGCGAGCAGAGCCGGCGTCAGGGCACCCGACCGAAACACAGCGGGCTTGCCGGCATTGAGGTCGGTTGCAACCACCGCCAGCGGAACGCGAAGCTCCTCGAAGGTCGTGATCCCGGTCAAAGCTTGCGCTCGTTCGATCAGGCGAAGGATGTTGTGCTGGGGCAGCGCACTCGCCTGGTCTCGCTTGAGTCCCGAGAGGATCATGCCAAGCGGGTGCGCGCGGAACACGTCCAACGCCTGCCGCGACATCCAGACCTCCCGCAGCATCATCGTGCCGGCCAGCGACGGGTAGGCTGCGATCGCGCTGCCGTTGAGCGCGCCCACGCTCGTGCCGACCACGGCGATCGGCGGGTCCACGCCGGACTCGAACAGGGCTTGCAGGACCCCGACCTGCGCGGCGCCCCGCGCGCCGCCTCCGCCCAGCACCCATGTGCGCCGAGCGGGCCCGAACGTCTGCTAGCCCCCTCCCCAAAGCGGGGTTAGACCCCTCCCCCCGCTGGGGGGAGGGTCAAGGTGGGGGGACGACTCAAGCAGGAACAACCGCTACGTCCCTTCTTCCCAGGAAGACAGGTAGCGCGTCTGCTCTTCCGTCAGGGTGTCGATCTCGATCCCCATCGCCTTGAGCTTCAGCCGCGCCACCTGGTTGTCGATCTCCGCCGGCACGTCATATACCTTGCGCTCCAGAGTCTTGGCGTGCTTGGCCAAGTACTCCGCGCAGAGCGCCTGGTTGGCGAAGCTCATGTCCATGACCGCCGCGGGGTGACCTTCGGCGGCGGCCAGGTTGATGAGCCGCCCCTCTGCAAGCACGTGCAGCCGGCGACCGTCTTCGAGCTTGTACTCCTGGACCGATGGCCTCACCTGGCGCACGCCGGTCGCGAGCTGGTCGAGGGCCTTCAGGTTGATCTCCGAGTTGAAGTGACCGGAGTTGGCGAGGATCGCTCCATCCTTCATTGCCTCGAAGTGCTGGCGGTCCAGGACGTTTACGTCGCCTGTGACCGTGACGAAGATGTCGCCATCGCGCGCGGCCTCGTCCATCTTCATGACCCTGAACCCGTCCATCGCCGCCTCAAGTGCCTTCACCGAGTCGATCTCGGTGATGACGACGTCCGCGCCATGACCCTTGGCCCTTGAGGCCAGCCCCCGGCCGACCCAACCGTAACCCGCGATGACGAACGTCTTGCCGGCCAGCAGGACGTTGGTGGCTCGAATGATGCCGTCGATCGTCGACTGGCCCGTCCCATATCGGTTGTCGAACATGTGCTTCGTATCCGCCTCGTTGACGGCGACGATCGGGTAGCGCAGCACACCTCGCTCCGCCATGGCGCGGAGCCTGACCACTCCTGTGGTCGTCTCCTCGGTGCCACCGATGACCTCCGGAAGCTGGTCCTGGCGCACCTTGTGCAGCACTGACACCAGGTCAGCGCCATCGTCCATGGTGAGGGACGGGCGATGGTCGAGCGCGGCCTCGATGTGCTGGTAGTACGTGTCGTTGTCCTCGCCGCGGATCGCGTACGTCTTGATCGCGTGCTGCGACGCCAGCGCCGCCGCCACGGCGTCGTTGGTCGAAAGCGGATTGGAAGCGCAGAGCGCCACGTCGGCGCCGCCTGCCTTGAGCGTCAGCATGAGGTTGGCGGTCTCGCTGGTCACATGCAGGCAGGCCGCAAGCTTGAGACCTTTGAGCGGCAGTTCCTTCGAGAATCGCCCGCGAATCAAGGTCAGGACCGGCATCTCACGCGCCGCCCAGTCGATGAGGTCCTGGCCCTGCGTGGCCAGGTTCAGGTCTTTGACGTCATTGCCCTTCGAACTGACTTTCAAAACCGTTGTCTTCTCCTAATTTCCCCTCCCTCCTTCAGGGGAGGGTGGTGGTGGCGAACCAAGCAGAACTCTAGTAGACGATCTCACTGACCACCTCGACGTCGGGGAGGCGCTTTCTGCCACCCAGGTCCTCGAGCTCGATCAGGACCTGCACTCCGATCACCTCGCCGCCGAGCTTGCGGACGAGGCGGACCGCCGCAGCCGCGGTCCCGCCGGTCGCCAGCACATCATCGACGATCAGCACCTTTTGCCCGGGCTCGACAGCGTCCGAATGGACCTGGAGCTGGTCGGTGCCGTACTCGAGCTGGTAGGACTCGCCGATGGTTTTCCACGGGAGCTTCCCTGTCTTGCGGATGGGCACGAACCCCGCGTTGAGCTTGACCGCCATTGCCGCGCCGGGTATGAAACCACGCGCCTCGATCGCCGCCACCAGGTCCGGCCGGCGCGCAACCCAACCCTTCGACATCAGGTCGACGACCTCGCGGAAGAGCTCCTTGCGGGCGAGCAAGGGCGTGATGTCGCGAAAAACGATGCCTGGCTGCGGGTAGCCTGGAATGTCGCGGACGTACTGCTTCAGCTCCTCGGGCGTGGTCATACCACGGATCGGAAGTATTCCAGGGTCCGGCCCAGGCCGTCCTCGAGGGATACCTCGGGCTCCCAGCCCAGAAGTGTTCGCGCGCGCGTGATGTCCGGCCGGCGCTGCTTCGGGTCGTCAACCGGCAGCTCGCGGTGGACGATCTCGCTCTTTGAGTGAGCCAGCCGCACGATGGTCTCGGCAAGCTGCAGCACCGTCACCTCGGTGGGATTGCCGAGGTTGACCGGCATCTCGTCGCCACGCTCGAGCATGGCAAGCACGCCTCGCACCAGGTCGGACACGTAGCAGAGGCTGCGGGTCTGGGAGCCGTCGCCGTACACCGTGAGCGGTTCGTCCCTGATCGCCTGGGCCATGAAGTTCGGCACCGCTCGCCCGTCAGACACCTGCATGCGCGGGCCATGCGTGTTGAAGATGCGGATGATCCTCGTATCCACCTGGTGAGCGCGGTGGTAGGCCATCGCGAACGCTTCGGCACAGCGTTTGGCCTCGTCGTAGCAACCACGCGGACCGATTGGGTTCACGTTGCCCCAATAGGACTCAGGCTGAGGATGGACGAGCGGATCGCCATAGATTTCGGAAGTTGAAGCGAGCAGGAACGTGGCGCCCTTGGCGCGAGCCAGGCCCAGCATGTTCATCGTGCCGAGCGTGCCGACCTTGAGCGTGTGGATCGGGTTCGCATCGTACTGAGGTGGTGAAGCGGGCGAGGCGAAGTGCAGCACGTACCGAACGTCTCCTCCCAGGAAGATCCCGTGGTTGACGTCGGCTTGCCGGAACTCAAAGTCCGGATGACCCTCGAGCGAGCGCAGGTTTTCGCGCGAACCGGTGATGAAGTTGTCCAGTGCCACCACGCGCATGCCGTGGTTGACAAGCGCCTCGCACAGATGGGAGCCGATGAAGCCGGCTCCACCGGACACAACGGCTCGAGGTTTGCTGGCGGCGGGGTTACTCGCGGCCAATTCCTCTATACGTGAAGCCCAGGCGACGCATGACCGCCGGATCGTAGATGTTGCGACCGTCGATGACGACCGGCTTTCTCATCGACTGCTTGATGCGGCCCAGGTCCAGGTCGCGAAACTCGTTCCACTCCGTGACCACGACCAGACCATCCGCGCCGGCGGCCACCTCGTACGCATCAGCCATGTACTCGATGTCCGGCAACAGGCTGCGCGCGCGTTCCATCGCCGCGGGGTCGTAAGCCCGAACGTTCACGCCGGCGGCAAGCAGGACCTTGGCGATATCGATGCTCGGTGCTTCTCGAAGGTCGTCCGTGTTCGGCTTGAACGCCAGCCCGAGCAGTCCCACCACGCGGCCGGGGAGCTCTTCTAGGCAATCACGCAGCTTGTCGATGACAAGCATCCTCTGGTCACGGTTGATATCCATCACCGCGTGCAGCAGCTCCGGGTGATAGTCGAAGCGCTCAGCGAGCGCCGCCAGCGCCTTGACGTCTTTCGGAAAGCACGAGCCTCCGTAGCCGATACCCGCGTCGAGGAAGGTCGGCCCGATGCGCTTGTCAAGGCCCATGCCCTCCGCCACCAGCTTGGCGTCGGCGTCAACCCGCTCGCAGATCCGCGCGATCTCGTTGATGAACGAGATGCGGGCGGCAAGGAATGCGTTGGACGCGTACTTGACCATCTCGGCCGTATAGATGTTGGGCGTGATCAGGATCGGTGCGTCGAGCGGCGCGTACAGTCGCGCCACCTTTTCGGCGGCCTCGCGGTCGTGGCTGCCGATGACGACCCGGTCGGGGTGCATGAAGTCCTGGATCGCCGAACCTTCGCGCAGGAACTCGGGATTCGACACGACGGTGGCGGAATGGCCGCGGTTGGGCTTGCGCAGCACGCTGGAAACCATGTCGCCTGTGAGCGGCGGCACAGTCGACTTGTTGACGACCACCAGCGGACCGTCCATACAGTCGGCGATGGAATTCGCGGCCGCCTCGACATATGACAGGTCGGCTTCACCGCCCTCGCCTTCCGGAGTGCTCACTGCGATGATGGCGTACTCGGCGCCGGGCACAGCGTCCTCGTAGGCGGTCGTGAACCCAAGCCGGCCGGCCTTGGCGTTCCTCTCGACGAGCTCGCTCAGTCCGGGCTCGTAAAACGGAACGCGATGGCCCTTGAGCTGAGCAATCTTCTCGCGGTTGATGTCGACGACCATGACCTCGTTTCCAAGGTCGGCGAGGCAAGCGGCCGTGGTCAGGCCGACGTAACCGGCGCCGATGACCGCGACTTTGCTCAAACCGGGTGGATTATCTCAGCAGAACCCCTCGTTGCTCTTCCCTCCCGTTCAGGGGCTCTAGCGATTCCCTCCCCCGCAAGGGGGAGGGCCAGGGTGGGGGCGGCTTCCTCTCATAACAAGGATTCGTAAGCAGCGATCGTCTGCCGTGCCGTCTTGCGCCAGCTGAACGCCTTTGCCCGCTCCAGCCCGGCGCGGCGCCAGCGCTCCGGTTCCGCGGTCATGCGCGCCGCGGCGCGGCCGAGGGCATCGGCGTCGCCGTCGAGGACGAGCTGTCCCGCGTCGCCGATCACCTCAGGCAGGCTCGAGTTGCGAAACGCGGCGACCGGGCAGCCGCACGCCATCGCCTCGAGGCATGGAAGTCCGAAACCCTCGTATCGGCTCGGGAAGACGAAGCAACCGGCCGCCGTGTACAGGTCGGCAAGCTCCGCATCGCCCACGCGTCCGAGCAGCCTGGCGTCAGGCATGGTCGGGGGGGCCTGCCGGCCGGGGTCCCCGGCGACCACCAGCTCGAGCTGGGGCCGGACCTGCCGGGCTGCCGTCCATGCGCGCAGCAGCGAGGCAGGGTCCTTGCGCGCGTCTAGAGCGCCCACGAAGAGCAGGTAACCCGGGTCGACGCCAAATTGCTGCTTGACCCGTTCGTGTGCTCCGGGCCTGGGCTCGAACACGTCGTCCGCCGCCTCGGGCACGACTCGCACGCGTCGGGGGTCGACACCCCCGAACCGCACGGCATCGGCCGCCGTCGCCTTGGAGACGGCAACCACGACGTCCGCGCGCTTCAGCAGGCGCTTGCCGAGCCAGAACCGGAGGCGCTCGCCCCTCATCCGCGGCCCACCCCATGCCCAAGGAATGAGGTCATGCGCGGTGACAGCCAGTGGGCACGGCGACCGGCCGGGCAGCCTCAGGTCGATCGCGTGATACAGCGACGGCCGGATGCGCTCGAGGTCCGATCTCAATGCCACAGCTTCCTCGTAGGCCGCCACCTGGCCGTGATAGCGGCGCCGCGAACCGGCGAGGCGGTAGCCGCCCGGCGGCAGCGACGGCTCCACGAGCCCGGCATCCAGGAGCAGGGTGAGCCTGGAATCGAAGCCTTCGCCGATCAGCCCCTTGAGCAGGCCTCTCGCATACGAACCAACACCCCGGCCAGCGCTCGGGCCCTGCAGCGGCCGCATGTCCAATAGGACCGACAGACCGTTGGAGGTGTCGCGCGGCCGGGCGCGCGCAGGGCGCAAGTGGGGCGAAGTTGAGTTCAAGAGTCGAGCCATCATAATTTGGGCCCTCATGAACGATTCCCTTGACGTCGTCGTCGTCGGCGGCTGCGGCCATGTCGGCCTGCCCCTTGCCCTGTCGCTGGCCGACTGCGGTTACAAGGTCGGGATTGACGACATCGACGCCGCGAAGGTCGCCCAGGTCAAGGCGGGCCACGTCCCGTTCCTGGAGACGGGCGCGGAGGCGCTCCTGAAGAAGCTGCTGCCCACAGGGCGCCTGGAGCTGGCCTCCGACCCGCGTTCGATCAGCCGAACCGACACTGTCATCCTGGTCATCGGGACCCCCATCGACGAGTTCATGAACCCTTCGGTTCGCATCTTCGACAAAGTCCTGGATGACCTGGCGCCACACATCAAGAACGGCTCGCTGATCGTGCTTCGGTCGACCGTCTTTCCGGGGACCACCGAGTCGGTCGAGCGGCGGCTTCGTGCAGCCGGCATCGAAGCCGAGGTGGCCTTCTGCCCCGAGCGAATCGCCGAAGGCCACGCCCTGGAAGAGCTGCGGACCCTGCCGCAGCTGATAGGCACTACATCGGATCGCGCATTCGAGAGGGCAAGCCGGCTGTTCGAGCGGCTCGGCGTGAGCGTCATGCGCACCACGCCGCTGGAGGCAGAGCTCGCCAAGCTGCTCACGAACACGTGGCGCTACATGAAATTTGCGGTCGCCAACCAGTTCTTCCAGATCGCCCACCGTTCAGGGGTCGATTACAACCGCATGCTCGAAGCAATCCGCCACGACTACCCCCGCGCCGCGGACCTGCCGGGGCCGGGCTTCGCCGCCGGACCGTGCCTGTTGAAGGACACGATGCAGCTCTCCGCATTCACCCCCGATCACTTCCCGATGGGCCAGGCCGCGATGCAGATCAACGAGGGGCTGCCCAACTACATCGTTGACACGCTCAACTCGCGGCGGCCGCTGCAGGGGCGAACTGTTGGCATCCTCGGCATGGCTTTCAAGGGTGAGTCCGACGACCCGCGCGCGTCGCTCAGCTACAAGCTGCGCAAGCTGGCCGCGTTCAAAGGCGCGCGCGTCATCTGCACAGACCCATACGTCGCTGACCCGACATTTGAAACCCTGGAAAACGTGCTTCGCGAGTCCGACGTGTTGGTGATCGCCGCACCCCATCGCGCGTACCGGACGCTGGAGCTCGATGGTCGCGAGGTCGTCGACATCTGGGGGATCACAGGCCCCATCCGACTCTGAAGGTCCTTGTTACGGGCGCCGCGGGGTTCATCTGCGGCTACCTCGTCGCAGAGCTCCTGCACGCCGGCCACGAAGTGGTCGGGGTCGACAACTACAGCAAGTACGGGCCCGTCAAGCGCAGCTTCGACGGCGACCCCCGCTACCGCCTCGTCGAGGGTGACGCCAAGGACGCAACGCTGCTGACCGAGCTCGCCGCCGACTGCGACCAGCTGGTCGCCGGGGCCGCGATGATCGGGGGCATCTCCTACTTCCACGAATTCGCCTACGACCTGCTCGCAGAAAACGAGAGGATCTGCGCCGCCACGTTCGATGCGGCCGTCAGCGCGCACACCCTCGGCCGGCTGCAGAAGATCACCGTCATCTCGAGCAGCATGGTCTTCGAATCAGCCTCTATCTTCCCCACCCCCGAAGGCGCCCAGCTAACGAGCCCACCTCCGCGATCGACATATGGCTTTCAGAAGCTGGCAACGGAGTTCTTCGCTCACGGGGCGCACGAGCAGTACCGACTGCCCTTCACGATCGTGCGGCCCTTCAACTGCGTCGGCATCGGCGAACGGCGGGCTCTGCGAGACCACCAGGTGATGAGCGGAAACGTGAAGCTCGCGATGAGCCACGTCGTGCCCGACCTGTGCCAGAAGGCATTGAAGGGCCAGGATCCGCTGCACATCCTCGGCGACGGCAGCCAGGTGCGGCACTACACGTACGGCGGAGACCTCGCGCGCGGTATCCGAGTGGCGATGGAATCGGAAAAGGCGCTGAACGAGGACTTCAACCTCTCGACTGCTCAATCGACGACGGTGCGCGAGCTGGCCGAGGTCATTTGGCGCAAGGTTCATGGGCCCGAGCACCCTCTTCATCTTGTTTCCGACCCACCGTACGAGCACGACGTGGCGATGCGCGTGCCGGACGTGCGCAAGGCGCGGGAGGTGCTCGGCTTCGAGGCCACGACCTCGCTCGAGGAGATGCTCGACGAAGTCATTCCATGGATTCGCGAAGAGATCAAGGCAGACCGGATCTGATCGACGACACGCCCGCTCTGAGCATCGTGATTCCGGTCTACAACGAAGGCGAGAACGTGGTGGCGACGCTGCGAGGGGTCGTCGATGAAACTCATATGCGACCGATCGAGGTCCTGGTCGTGCACGATTTCGACGAAGACACCACCGTGCCGGTAGTCAAGCGCTTGCAGGCCGAGATGCCGGAGCTGCGTCTTCATCGCAACACGCTCGGCCGCGGAGTGCTCAACGCGATGAAGTCGGGCCTGCGCGCGGCTCGAGCGCCGTACGTGCTGGTGGCGATGGGCGATGGCTCGGACAATCCGAACGATATCGACCCGATGTACGAGCTGGCGCGTGGAGGCGCGGATGTCGTGGCGGGGTCGCGCTACATGCGCGGTGGCCGCCAGCTTGGCGGACCTCTCCTCAAGCGAACGATGTCGCGCGCAGCCGGCCTATCCCTCCATTGGCTCGGTGGAGTACCGGTGCACGACGCGACGAGCAACTTCCGGCTGTACTCCAAGCGGCTGCTCAACCAGGTGACGATCGAGTCGACAGGCGGCTTCGAGCTGGGTATCGAGCTGACCGTCAAGGCATATCTGCTCGGGATGCGAGTGGCGGAAGTGCCCACAACCTGGCGCGACCGCGCTGTCGGCCAGAGCCGGTTTCAACTGTGGCAGTGGCTCCCCCGCTATCTGAAGTGGTACCGGCGCGGGCTGGCGGGGCGGTTCAGGAAGAGATAACCCTGTGGAGCCCTGGGCCGGATTTACTCCGGCCGTCCCCAATGATTCTTCCAAGCACCTGCGGGCAATGCGTTACTTCGAGGGAGCTCCACCGGGGAAGCCCGCCTCCCCAGTGCTTCTCAGCGGTCGGTAGTTCTGCTTGTAGTAGTCCCAGTACTCGCCCGATTTGAGCGGGCGCCACCATTCGGGGTGCTGCTCGTACCACCGTACCGTTCGCTCGAGGCCCTCGCCGAGGCTGACCCTGGGCTCCCAACCAAGCTCGGTGATACGAGTGATGTCCAATGCGTAGCGGTAGTCGTGACCAGGCCTGTCGGCGACGTAATCGATCAGGCTTTTCGGCTTGCCCACGATCGAGAGCACGGCCTCAGCCACCTGAAGACCAGAGGTCTCCACGCCGGTCCCGACGTTGAACACGCCGCCGATCGGCGCCTCGTGGAGGACCATGTCGATGGCGCGGCAGTGGTCCTCGACATAGACGTAATCCCTCACCGCTGACCCGTCGTTGTAAAGCGGCAGCGGCAGATCGTCGATCGCGTTGGTGATCAACACCGGGATCAGCTTTTC
>JBGQGS010000084.1:0-9430 GCA_041497555.1 Candidatus Dormibacteraceae bacterium
CGGCGACCTGGTCGGAGTCGGGCTCACCGGGCAGTGGGGCTCGACGGTGCCGGTCGATGCGGAGGGTATTGCGGTGGGCGACTGCCTCTTGTGGGCGGACACGCGGGGCGGCCGGTTCTCCGCGAAGGCGATGGGCGGCACGGTCTCCCTGTTCGGCTACTCGCCCGGCAACATGCTGCGGTGGATCCAGCTCACGGGCGGCGCGCCATCGCCGAACGGGGCTGATCCTCTCGGGCACGAGCTCTACCTGCGCAACTGCGAGCCGCAGGTCTACGCGAAGACGCGCACGCTGCTCGAGCCGCTCGACTACCTCGGTCTCCGGTTCACGGGCCGGGTGGCGGCGACGCCCGCCTCGATGATCCTTTCCTGGCTGACCGACAACCGCCCTGGTACAAAGCCCGCGTATGTGCCCGAGCTCGTGAAGCGTTCGGGACGCGATCCCGACCGGCTGCCCGAGCTCCTGCCCACCGGCAGCGTGCTCGGGAGCGTGGCGCGCGAAGTGGGGGAGGAGCTCGGGATCCCGTCCGTCCCGGTCGTGGCAGGTGTGCCCGACCTGCACACGGCGTTCATCGGCTCGGGCGCGGTGGCTGCATACGACGCGCACATCACGATCAGCACGACTTCGTGGATCGCGTGCGAAGTGCCGTTCAAGCGCACCGACGTGATCCACCAGATGGCGACGGTGCCAGGCCTGCGGGCGGGGACCTACCTGGTGGCCAACAACCACGAGACCGCAGGGCTGTGCCTGAAATGGTTCAGGGACTCGGTCATGGGATCCGATTCTTATGACGAGGTCGTGGCCCATGCCGCCCAGGTGCCCGCCGGGTCGGGCGGCGTGATGTTCACGCCCTGGCTCAACGGCGAGCGGACCCCGGTCGAGGATCGGACCCTTCGCGGCGCTTTTCTCAATGTGTCGCTGACGACCGGACGCGACCATCTCATTCGAGCCGTCCTCGAAGGCGTTGCGTTCAACGCGCGCTGGCTGCTCGATGCGGTGGAGGGGTTCGTCCGCCGGCCCTTCCCAAGCCTGAGGATTCTCGGTGGTGGCGCGCAATCGGATCTCTGGTGCCAGATCCACGCCGACATCCTCGGACGACGCATCGAGCGGGTGGCTGAGCCCACGTACGCCAACCTGCGAGGAGCCGCGCTGTTTGCCGCGATCGCCCTCGGGCACATGTCGCTTGACGACGTCCACGGGCTTGTCCGAGTGACCGAAACCTTCGAACCCGAGCCCGAAGCCCGCGCTGTCTACGAACCGATGTATTCGGAGTTCAAGCAGTTCTACAGCCGCCTGCACGGCAGCTACGCACGCCTCAACCGCCAGAGCGGCCGATGAGCGGGACAGCTGCCGTCGCGACCCGCACGTCCGGCACACGCTGGGCCGTCCTGCTCAGCTACGCGCTGCTCGCCGCCTGCACCCAGCTGCTGTGGCTGACGTTTGCCGCGGTCGACACGCGGAGCGCTGCGGTGATGCGAGTCGACGTCGGCGCTGTCGGCGACCTGGCGGCCATCTTCCCGTTCGTCTACATCGTGCTCGCCCTTCCAACCGGGCGCTGGCTCGACCTCCGCTTCGGTCAGGCCCTCGGCGCCGGCGCGCTCCTGACCGGTGGCGGGGCGCTCATCCGGCTCGTGTCGCCGAGCTCGTTCGGATGGCAGCTGGCCGGCCAGCTGGTGATCTCGGCCGGCCAGCCGCTCGTGCTGAACAGCATCACCAAGGTCGCCGCGCGCTATTTCGCTCCCACGGAGCGTGCGACCGCAATCTCGATCGGAACGGCCGCGCTCTTCGTCGGCATCCTGGCCGCGGTCCTCATGGCCGGACCGCTGTTCGACGCGGGCGGCCTGGCGCTGCTGCTCGGCGTCCAGGCAGCGCCCGCGGTGTTGGCGACGGTCCTCGTCTTGATTGCACTGCGAACGCCGCCTGCTTTCCCCGACGACCCGTCTGTGTCCGGGAGCCTGCGCTGGCTGACCCGCGATCGGTTCATGTGGGTCCTGGCCGCGCTGGTCTTTGTCGGCATGGGAACCTACAACGCGGTGGCGACGTGGCTCCAGCCGATCCTCGCGCACTTCGGACAAGGCGGCGCGGCGGGCAACCTGATCGCCGTGATGACGTTCGCGGGCATCCTCGGAGCGGCCGCCCTGCCGACCGCAGTCGCTGCCCGAAACCGCAGGAGGGAGATGCTGATCGCGGCTCTCGTGGTGTCCGCGGTGACTTTCATCGCGCTCGCCATCAGCCAGAACTTGATCTGGTTGGGAGTTTGGCTCTTCGCAGACGGGTTCCTGCTCATGGCCAGCCTGCCCATCGTCCTCGACTGGTCCGACATCCACGCCGGCGCCGAGCGTCAGGGCGCCGCAGTCGGCTTCTTGATGATGGCAGGCAACCTCGGAGGGCTGCTGCTGGTGCTGGTCGTGCAGGCGGTCATCGGCAACGCCTACCTGGCGCTCGGAGCCCTGGCTATCGTCGCCGTGGCGGGAGTGCCGGTCGCGCTCAGGCTCCCGGCTCGGCGCCTTCCTTGAACAGTCCTTCGAGGTCGAGCTGCCTGCCGCTGAACGTCAGGTGGCCGTCCGCGTCGCGCGGCCACTGGTCTTCGGGACGGTCCCAGGCCAGCTCGAGGCCGTTCTCGTCCGGATCGCGAAGGTAGAGCGCTTCGTGCGTGCCGTGGTCGTTCATACCATCCAGGGGCCAGTCAGCCGCCACCAGCCGGCGCAGCGCGTCGCCGAGCGCGGCTCGGGTCGGGTACCGGATGGCGACGTGGTACAGACCGGTGGTGCCGGGCGGAGGCGGTGTGCCGCCCTTCGACTCCCACGTGTTGAACCCCAGGTGGTGGTGATAGCCCCCGGCGGATAGGAACAGTGCGTCCGGCCGCCGAAACACGACGTCGAACCCGAGGATCTCGACATAGAAGCGATGCACGCGGTCGATGTCGGCGGTCTTCAAATGCACGTGGCCGATGTCGACGCCGGCGTCGATCGGTCGCGGGCTTCGCTCGCGCGGAGCCACCCCAGGCGAAGTGTCCGTCTTAGATGGTGCCTTGCTCATGCTCAATCCTCGGGCGGTCCGACGAGCTTCCAGCCGTTCTGCGACGGCCAGCCGTTGCGGATCTGAAGCATGATGATCAGGAGCGCCATGCCCTCGAGGGCACGGGCCATGACCAGCGGGCCGGCGTCGATGGGACGGAAGCCGATCGATTCGACGAACTCGAGCACCTTGTCCTTGGCCGCCTGGTCGTCTCCGGCGACGAAACCGTCCAGGCGGGTGCCGCCAACGGACGGTTCGGCCATGCGGGCGGCAAAGGCGTAGTTGAAGGCTTTCACCACGTGCACCTTGGGGTGACGCTTTTGGATCTCTTCCGAGTTGGATATCGCGTCGAGCACCTCACCCGGATTCTGGGTGTTGACGTGGTTGGTGGCGTCGACGACGACCATGCCGTCGACCGCCGATCCCAGCCCGCGGAACACCTCGCCGAGCTTGTCATACGGCACCGCAACGATCACGAGGTCGGCGTCCTTGACCGCCTCGACATTGGAGCCCGCCGGCTGGGCGCCGGTCGCCCCGGCTGCCTCCGCGGCATGTTCCGCGCTAGAGGCGCTGATTGTGACCTGATGGCCTGCCCTCACGCCAGCCTTGGCGAGGGCTTTACCGACGTTCCCCGAGCCGATGATCGCGATCTTCATCTGTCCATCTCCATGACGTACAACAACGTCAGGTACCGGTAGGTTTATTCGATCGAAGCGCGGTGTGCTCCACGGGCCGGAGAATACGTCACGACCCATGTCTGGCCTCGAATGGCAGCCCGCACGCCCGCCGCAGCGCATCCCGCTCGAAGGAGCGTCGGTGCGGCTCGAACCGGTCGATCCGGCCCGCCATAGCCGGGCACTGTTCTCCGCCGCTGATGGAGCTCCCGCCATCTGGGACTACCTCGCCTACGGGCCCTTTGAGAACCAGCAGGTGTTCACCGAATGGCTAGAAGGCCGCGCAAGCTCGCGCGATCCGCTGTTCTACGCCGTGGTCGACCGCGCGACCGGCCTGGCTCGAGGCATGGCGAGCTACATGCGCATCGTGCCCGAGCATGGCGTGATCGAGATCGGCCACATCTGGTTCGCGCCTGTCCTGCAGCGCACGAGGCAGGCGACCGAGGCGATCTTCGTGCTGGCGCGCCATGCATTCGATGAACTCGGCTACCGGCGCCTCGAATGGAAGTGCGACTCGTTAAACCTGCCGTCCCGCCGGGCGGCGGAGAGGTTCGGGTTCGTCTTCGAGGGCGTGTTCCGCCAGCACATGGTGGTGAAGGATCGCAACCGTGACACCGCCTGGTACTCCATGACCGACGGTGAGTGGCCGCTCATGCGTGCGGCGTTCGAGGCATGGCTTGACACCGAAAACTTCGACCAGTCAGGGCGACAGCGCCTCTCACTCTCGGACTTAAGGGGAGATATTCATCGGCAGTTCATTGGTGGAGCGGAATAGACGCTTTCCCTGACGGTTACAGCGTCGAAAGATGTCAGCGACTAAAGACGCGATCAAGGCAGCGCTGGACCGCGGTCACACGATCGACATCACCACGACCGGCCGTCAGACCGGCGAACCGCGGCGGCTCGAGATTGTGTTCCACAACATCGCCGGCCGGATCTACATCAGCGGCATGCCGTTTCCCAGGCGGCGGAGCTGGCTCGCCAATCTCGATGCTGATCCACGCTTCACGTTCCACCTCAAGAGCAAGGTCAACGCCGATCTGCCGGCGACGGCTCGCGTCATCGATGAGGAAACCGAGCGGCGAGCGATCCTGCCTCATGTCGCGCGCGTGTGGGGCCGCAAGGATATCGAAGAAATGATCCGCCACAGCCCTCTCATCGAGGTGACCATCGACCCGGACGGGCGTTAGCCAAAGAGAAAGGGCCGGCCGCGAGGCCAGCCCTATCGATGTCGGTGGCGATGGTCAGCTGCAGCCCGTCGTTGCTCCGCAGTTCAGGCACTTGTAGCACGAGCCTGAGCGCACCGTGATCGCTCCGCAGTCCGGGCATGCCGGAGCGTCCGTGTTGATGAACGCGATCTTCTGAACGCCGCCGCCACCGTTCCCGTTGGTCGTGGGAGAGGCGATCACCTTCAGCTCGGTCGGGGTAGATGCCGGCTTGGCATTGTCAGCCCGAGCTGGTGCTGGCGCTGGTTCGGCCGGCGCCGGATCGCGCCGGATGATCCCGGCCTCGTCCTGCTCCTCCACGGGGAGGAAGTGGCTCGCCATCCACCGGAAGATGTAGTCCACGATCGACTTCGCGATCGGGATCTCCTTGTTCTTCGTGAACCCGGAGGGCTCGAACCGCATGTGGCTGAACTTGTCGACCATGAACTTCAGCGGCACGCCGAACTGCAGCGCGTACGAGGTCTGGGTCGCGAAGGCGTCCATCAGGCCCGAGATGGTCGAGCCTTCCTTCGCCATGGTCACAAACAGCTCGCCTGGCGTCCCGTCGTCGAACAGGCCGACGGTGAGATAGCCCTCGTGGCCCTGGATGTCGAACTTGTGCGTGACAGCCTTGCGCTCGTCGGGCAGCTTGCGCCGCATCGCGCGGTACTCCACCTCACCGGGCACCGCCGCCTTCTTTTCCTTGTCGAGCGACGTGGACAGAGGCTGCGATCGCTTGCACCCGTCGCGGTAGATCGCGATGCACTTGAGCCCGAGCTTCCAGGACTCCATATAGGTCTGCTCGATGTCGGCCACGGTCGCGTCGGTGGGCAGGTTCACGGTCTTGGACATCGAGCCTGAGATGAACGGCTGGACGGCAGCCATCATCCGCACGTGGCCCATCGGCGCGATCGACCGCGCGCCGTTGACCGGCTTGAAGGCGCAGTCGAACACCTTCAGGTGCTCCTCCATCAGGTGGGGAGCGCCTTCGATGGTGTCGTTCTCGTCGATGTACTCGACGATCTCCTTCACCTTCAGCTCGTCATAGCCCAGCTTCCGGAGTGCGGCCGGGACGGTGGTGTTGACGATCTTCAGGAGGCCGCCGCCGACAAGCTTCTTGTATTTGACGAGAGCGAGGTCGGGCTCGATGCCCGTGGTGTCGCAATCCATCATCAGGCCAATCGTGTTGTGACTGACGAACCCATTGGCGACGTACGTGACGTTGTCGGGGACTGAGAGGTCGTAGGTGAGCTGCTCCTCGCCGAGCGCGGCCTTCTCGACTGAGTCGTAGAAGAAGCTGAGGATCTGCTTCAGCTCCACGCTGCCAGTCCGCTCGAGCAGTTCGGTTGCGGAACGCCGCGACACCGCCCCGTGACGGCGGACTGACATCATGAGGACCTTCCGCAAGCGGTTGTTGTCCGGGACAAGCCGGTTCAGCATCTCTTGCGAGAGGGGGATGTGGTCGTAGCGCGCCGCCTGTGGGTGGTTGACCGGAGCCACCAACGCCAGCTTCCGCTTGGAGATGAAGCCGACCGTCTTTCCGAAGAGCCCTGAGACCGACTGGTTGAGCAGCCGGAGAACATAACGCGGCGAGCTCCCCCAGCTCCCAGTGGTGGGCGCGTCCACCTTGCGCGTCGTAACAAAACCCAGCGCCAACAGGATCGCCTGCACGTCGCGGCTGAACTGCTCAGTGATCGTCGTGAAAGAGACGTAGCCCGACGAGACCGTACCGTCGGCTTCGAAGAGCCCACGAACAAAGGCGCCATACACGGCCGGGTCGTTGGTGTGCAGCACGGCATCGGGGACGTGGGCGAGGTACCCCTTCCCGCGATGCTCAGCGGCCGGTGGTCGCTTGGCGAAGCCGCATGCCTCCCACCAGAGCACCAGCCGGACCGAGTTGAAGGCAACCTCTGCATAGCCCGTTTTCTCCGTAACGGCAGCTTTGAGGCCGAAGAGAGACTCGCCCAAGCCGGTCAGCCGCTCCACGACGTCGCGGTCCGCTGACGTGACACAGACGCGAATGCCCCTTGCGTGCAGCGAGCCATCGCCCATGAAGTAACCGATGAACTCAGCCAGGTCGGACGTCATCCGGCGTGGCACGAAGGTGTGCTGATCCGATGTCCAGTAAGCGTCCGGAAGCGGCGGGAGCTGCACCTCCGCCGGCTCTCCAACCATTCCTCCGAGCATCATCGGAACGCGGTCGCCGCCGCGAATGTCGCTGAGGCGACGCCAGGTCCATCGGCCATCGCCGTCCACAACCTTGATGCGATGCGTCGTTGTGCCTTGAATCCGGTAGCCGCGACTCGTTTCGACCGTGACGACCGGCTCTGCGCCATTGACGAAGAACTTGGTCGCCTTTCGGGGTCCTTGGTCTGTCGCAACTTCGGCGTCTAGAACCTGCCACTTGTCACCGTCCGGATCGCCCAAACCGCGCAGCCTGACCAGACCGCGATCGGTAAGCACCAGGGAGTCGCCGACGAGACAACCGGTTGGAGCGAGGACCGTGGCCTGTGCGTTTCGATATCCGTGCTGGCGGCCGAGCTTGACCGCCTCGTCCCACGTCTCGCGAGCGGCGTCGACCACATCGGCGGATTCGGGCGACGTGCTCAACTGGTGCGCCGCCTGGCGGTGCTTCTCCATCACGCGCAGCATCGGCTCGCGGTTCTTGGCGTACTCGCTGAACGGGCCCTTGACCTGTGCCATGCGCGCCGACTGGGCAAACGCGCGTCCGGTCATGATCGCCGTGAGCGCGCCGGCGAAACGGCCGCCCTCCTCGGAGTCATAGGCGAGTCCCATCGACATCAAAAGCGCGCCCAGGTTGGCGTAACCAAGGCCCAAGGGCCGCAACGCCTCAGAGTTCTTGGCGATCGCGGGAGTGGGGTAGGAGGCGTTGGAGACGATGATCTCCTGCCCTGTGAAGCAGACATCGATCGCGTGCCGATATCGCTCGACGTCGAACTTGCCGGCGTCGGTCTGGAACTTCATCAGGTTGAGCGACAACAAATTGCACGCGGTGTCATCCAAAAAAACGAATTCGCTACATGGGTTGGTGGCGTTGATGCGGCCCGTGTTGGGCACGACGTTCCAGTCCTGGATGGTGGAGTCGAACTGCAGGCCAGGGTCGCCACAGATCCAGGCCGCGTCCGCGATGTCGCGCCAGAGGTCGCGGGCCTTGTACTTGTCGATGACCCGGCCGTCCACGATCGCCTTCGTCTTCCACTCCTTGTCGTCGGCGACCGCTTGCATGAAGTCATCGCTGACGCGGACGGAATGGTTGGCGTTCTGGAACTGGACCGAGTCGTACGCGCCGCCCGGAACGTTGAAGCCGACGTTGTAGCCGGCCTCGATCAGGGCCCAGGCCTTCTTCTCCTCCTCCGCCTTGCAGCGGATGAAGTCGAGGATGTCCGGGTGGTCGGCGTTGAGGATCACCATCTTGGCCGCGCGGCGGGTCGTCCCGCCGGACTTGATCGAGCCGGCGAACGAGTCATAACCCTTCATGAAGGAGACGGGGCCCGAGGCGGTGCCGCCGCCGGACAGCTGCTCCTTGGACGAGCGCAGCACGGACAGGTTCGTGCCTGTGCCGCTGCCGAACTTGAACAGCATGCCCTCTGTCTTGACCAGGTCGAGGATCGATTCCATCGAGTCCTGGACCGAGTTGATGAAGCAAGCCGAACCCTGCTGGGCGCGGCCGGGCACGCCGATGTTGAACCAGACCGGGCTGTTGAACGAAGCGTGCTGAGTGACGAGCAGGTAGCGCAGCTCTTCCGACCAGTTCTGGGCGTCTTCCTCGCCGGCGAAGTAGCCCCCCTCGCGTCCCCAACGCGCCAGGGTCTCGACCACGCGGTCGATGATCTGGCGGACGCTGGTCTCGCGCTCAGGGCTGCCCGCGCTGCCGTGGAAGTACTTCTGCGCGACCACGTTGATCGCCAGCTGCGACCAGGAGCGGGGGACCTCGACGTCCTTCTGCTCGAAGATGACCTGGCCTTTCTCGCCGGTTATCGCGGCGGTGCGCCGCTCCCACTCCACCAGGTCGTAGGCGTGGCTGCCTGGAGGTGTGAAGTGGCGGCCGAAGCGAAGCCCCTTGGCTGCCCTGGCATGGTTCCCGTTGGTCTTGATCGGCGCGCGCCCGGCGCGGGCTCCGGTGAGGTCGGCAATGTTCTTGGCCATCTTCTTAGAGGACATCTCCTTCAATCATCCCCGGTGAGGGTGTATTCGAACGCTCTTGTAGTGGGACGTGGGGTGGGTCGTTGAACTTGTACGTTTGGGGATGGAAGAGGCCCCAGAGCATGCCCGCCACTTATGCCCCAGGGCCTCGATCTAACGCCCCAGATATTACGAGCCGGTTTTGGGCTTGTCAAGACCCAAAACACAAGATATTCGGCCTTAACACCCCTTTACCCCCAACATGTTGGTGGATTACCTGTGGATATCCCTGCGGAGGAATTGGGCATAGGCTGCGCAAGAACTGTGGAAAAGTGTGCAAAAGTCGCCTACTGAACTGAGTCGAGAAGGGCCAGTTCGAGGGGCTTTGTGGA
>JBGQGS010000085.1:0-9341 GCA_041497555.1 Candidatus Dormibacteraceae bacterium
GCTGGGAGAAAGGCAGCCGGAAACCGTTTTCCAGCGCGGCTTGCGCAGCTTCTCGATCCTGCTGGTGCGCGTGACCGCCGTGCTGGCGGGTGGGATCTTCATTGCGAATTCGTTGCTGGGCCGGCCGATCCTCGAGTCGGCGCTCTTCTCGCTGGCAATCGCGGTTGGGCTCACGCCCCAGCTGCTGCCGGCAATCGTCACCGTCAGCCTTGCCTCCGGCGCGCGCAACCTCGCCCGCAAGCGCGTGGTGGTCAAGCGGCTGATCAGCATTGAAGACCTCGGCAACATCGAGATCCTCTTCACGGACAAGACCGGCACCCTCACAGAGGGCAGGATCAGCTTCGAGGAGGCCGTCGACCCGGCGGGAGCGCCCAGCGACGAAGTGCTGCGCCTCGGTCTGCTCTGCGCCGCTGGCGACAGCTCTGACCCGACCGCCTCGGGCAACGCCCTGGACGCGGCGCTGCTTGCTGCAGGTGTTCCACCGCTCGGCTACAAGCGCGTCGACCAGCTCCCCTTTGATCACGAAAGGCGTTTGATGTCGACTCTGGTCGACGCTCCCGATGGCCTCCGCCTCCTGATCACAAAAGGGGCACCCGAATCCCTCTTGGCTCGTTGCGTCGACGTGCCAACCGCGGCCCAGTCCACGTTGGACAGGCGGTTCGGCTCAGGGGCGCGGGTAGTCGCGGTGGCGAGCCGCGCCTGGCGGGGCGGGCCCACCTGCACCCTGGCAGACGAGCGAGACCTCGAGCTCAAGGGCTTCATCACGTTTCTCGACGCTCCGAAGTCCGACGCCGCCGAATCCCTGGCGCAGCTCAAGCTGCTTGGCGTCCAGGTCAAGATCGTCACAGGCGACAACGTCGCGGTGGCGGAATCGGTCTGCCGCTCGCTCGCACTCGACTATGGCGAAGCGATCACCGGACCCGAGCTCGAGAAGCTCAGCGACGCGGAGCTGCTGGAACGGATTCCACGGACCGGGATCTTCGCGCGGGTCTCACCGGACCAGAAGTCGCGAATCATCCGGGCTCAGCGGGGCCTCAACAAGGATGTGGGGTTCCTCGGCGACGGAGTGAACGATGCGGTGGCGCTGCGCGACGCCGATGTCGGCATCTCTGTGAACACCGGGAGCGAGGTCGCCAAGGACGCGGCCGACATCGTCCTGCTCGGCAAAGACCTCGGCATCCTGGCGGGCGGCGTGCTGGAGGGCCGGCGGATCTTCTCCAACACGATGAAGTACGTGCTGATGAGCACGTCGTCGAACTTCGGCAACATGTTCAGCGCGGCGGGAGGCTCGCTGCTCCTGAATTTCCTGCCCATGACGCCGACCCAGATCCTGCTCAACAACCTGCTCTACGACACAGGGGAGATGACCATCCCGACCGACCGGGTCGATCCTGAGCTGCTGAGGCGCCCGGCCCAGTGGGACATCCGGTTGATCCGCCGCTTCATGATCTTCTTCGGCCCGATCAGCTCCATCTTCGACTTCATCACGTTCGGGGTCATGCTCTTCGTGTTCCATGCGCGCGGGAGCCTGTTTCAGACCGCATGGTTCACGGAGTCGCTCGCCACGCAGAGCCTGGTCATCTTCGCCATCCGCACGCGGCGCTCGCCCTTCTTTCGCAGCCGTCCCGGTCTGGCCCTGACCATCGGCACGATCGGCAGCGTGGCAGTGGGCTTGATCCTTCCCTACACGCCGCTCGCCGCGTGGTTCGGCTTCACACCTCTGCCGATCGGCTTCCTTTCGATCCTGGCGGCGATGGTAGTCGTCTACCTGGCATTGGTCGAGATCGGCAAGTCTTTCTTCTTCGGCCTGCGCCCGCTGCGCGCCCCCCTGCCGATTGCCGGTTGGAGGCATCCTCCGGCGGTGCAGAGGGTCGAGCGCCTCGCCTCGCGGTGGACCGTGCGTCCAAAGGCCGGGCCCCACCCGGGCGCTTAACTGATCACGAACCACCTTCGCTCAGCCACACGCGGCGGACCTTCCGCGGGACGACCGGCTAGACGGGAACCGCGGAGGTGGTGGAAGCCCTGCGTGCCGCCGGAGCCTTCACCTCCTGCCTCACGCGAGCCCGGTCGACGAGTACCGGTATGTTCGCGAGCTGGATGACCTTGTGGGTGACGCTGCCCAGCAGCAAGCCCTCGATGTCGGAAAGGCCGCGCGAGCCCATCACGATCAGGTCGATCTTGTTGTCGATCGCTGTTTCGACGATCCCTCTTGCCACGTGCCCGGCAGCCAGGTCGCGCAGCTCGCCCTTGGCGGTGATGCCTGCATCGCGGATGAACTTGACTGCGTCGGCAACCAGTTGCGTCGCCGCGGCCGGAGTCTCGAGCGAGTAGGCGACGGCCCGCCCGCGGTCGTGCTCGCTGACGTGCAGCACGGTGACGTCGCTGTTGAACTTCTGAGCCACCTCGATCGCGGTGGGCAGCGACTGTTGTGAGTAGGTCGAACCATCGAGGGCGACGAGGATGTGCTTGAACATTTGAATCACCTCAATCTCGGGATGCGAAAACTATCCGCCGGAGCAAGTTCGGATGGCAGAGTCAAAGGGCCCGGCTGCACAAGGACTTTCGTACTCGGTCGTGCATGCACATGGCTTGGCGCCGCCGCCATGCCGGCCGCCTCCATGAGGATTTCAGCCAGGTGGTTCCACATCAACATGTGTGCTTCTCCTGGGCAGGTCCGCAGCGTGGCTCCTGGGATGACCGAGGCCAGGTACCGGCCGTGGTGAAGCGGGATCACCCTGTCTTCATCCCCATGCCACAGCTGAACGGGAACCCGGATGTCCTCGAGCGCGAAACCCCACGGCCGAGCCAGCACGCGGATGTCCTGGACATAGCCCCACGCGCCCGGCCGAAGCGCCTCGCGCAGGGTGTCAGCAGCTCCGCTGTTCACCGATGGAATGGAAAGCCAACGCCGGTCGGCAGGAGGTATGCCCTCATTGAAATGATCGACAAAGAAACGCGGGTAGCGGCGGACTAGCCCGCTCAGCATCGTCGCTCCCGCCTCGAGCAGCCATGGCGCTCGAGACCCGAGCCACACGCCGGCGCGGGTCATGAAACGCATCTCGGCCAGGGCGCCATGCCGCTGCATTGGGCCCGGACACCCGGTGACCACCACCTCGGTCAGGCGGTGCGGGATGGCGGCCGCGCACGCCAGTGCATAGATGCCGCCCCCTGAAAGGCCAGTGACGCCGAACCGATCGATGCCGAGGCTGTCGGCCAGCTCGGCGACGTCTGACGGCCAGTCGAGCAGCCTGCGGCGGGGATAAGGGTCGGAGAGTCCGTAACCGGGGCGATCCGGGGTGATCACTCGCACGCCAAGCGACCGGTAGAACTCGGGCTCCGCCTCATGCTCCAATCGCGAGCCTGGCATGCCGTGCTGATGAATGATCGGTAGGCCACCAGGGTTGCCCAGCTCCGTGTAAGCCAGCCGCCGGCCGTCGCGAAGCCGGATCACGTGGGTTGTGGGCTCCTGCACACCAGCCGGCTCCGAGGCATTGGTGAAAGCAACCATCGCCATCGTGATGCTAGCCTCGCGCGCCGAGCGGTCGGGCGGTCAGGGTCTCTCCGCTCTGTCTCTGACGGCCGAACGACCCTGCCGGAGCGGGACCGCGGCCTTACCTCACGGGGGCCGAACGGCACGAGTGCGAAACCTCGCCATGAGGTTGACTGGTACCAGGAGCCGTCCCAAAGCTCAACCAAACAACCCGCAAGGGACAAATTTCAGGAGGAAAACGACGTGAACAAGGCAATTCGGTGGCGAATCGTCACCCTTCAGACGATGCTCGTGGTCATACTCGCGGCGGCCTCGGGCTTTCTTTTCTTCGAGGGCAACTTCGTGACGAGCATGGTGCACGACGAGCTGGTCAGCCAGCAGATCTTCTTCCCGGGCACAGACCAGATCAAGACCGGCGGCGCTCTCGACCCGGCTAAGTTCCCTGCGGAGATCAGGAACTACGCCGGCCAGCAGGTCGACAACGGCGACAAGGCCAGGGTCTACGCGAACGACTTCATCGGCGAGCACCTGCAGGGAGTTGCCGGTGGCCAGACGTACGCTCAGGTCAGCGGCGCGGCGAGCGCGCTCAACACTCAGATCGCCGCAACCTCGAAGACTGACCCCAGCTACGCCACGCTACAGACACAGCTCGCGACGCTCAACGGCCAGAAGGCGACGCTGTTCAATGGGGAGATGCTTCGCGGCACCCTTCTGAACTCGTGGGGCTGGTGGACGATGGGCGTCTACTCGGCCTACGTGGGGATCGGGCTGCTGATCGCGGCGCTGGCCGCTCTCGGTGCATTGGTCTTCGAACTCTTCATTGCAGGCCGCAAGCCTGAGTCACTCAAGGTCGCGCAGAAGATCGCTGCGTGACAGCTCTCGTCGGACGGCAGACTCCGGCGGGCTTGGCCCGCCGGAGTTCTTTTTTGCCGCAGGGTACGATTCGATTCCTCGTGAGGCACTTTGCCGCAATCAATTGAGGGGAGCTTATGAGCGAAGGTGGATCCGGTGGTCACGCCATCGAGACGATGCAGGTCGAGGAGCGGCGTTTCAAGCCGTCTCCTGAGTTCAGCCGGCAGGCCAACGCTCAGCCGGGCATATATGAGCGTGGTTTCGACGAGTTCTGGACCCAGGAGGCCGAGCGGATCTCCTTTTTCGAACCCTGGAAGGAGCTCTACGACTGGAAGCCGCCGTACGCCAGGTGGTACATCGGCGGGAAGCTCAACGTCTGCTACAACTGCGTCGACCGGCACGTGGAAGGCGGCCAGAGGGACAAGGTCGCCTACTTCTGGGAAGGCGAGCCGGAAAACGACCGCCGACAGATCACCTTCGGCGACCTGCAGCACGAGGTCGTCCGCTTCGCCAACGGCCTGAAAAAGCTCGGGGTCAAGAAGGGCACCCACGTCGGGATCTATATGGGCATGATCCCCGAGCTTCCAGTGGCGATGCTGGCCTGCAGTCGGATCGGGGCGCCTTTCACAGTGGTGTTCGGAGGCTTCAGTGGCGAGTCGGTCGCTGATCGCATGAACGACATGCAGTGCGAGCTGCTCATCACTCAAGACGAGGGCTGGCGCCGGGGGCACCGCGTGCCGCTGAAGGCCAACGCCGACGCGGCCATGGATGCAGCGCCGACGGTCAAGACCTGCCTCGTCGTCAAGCGGACTGGCGGTGAGATCGAGATGAAGAATGGCCGCGACGTCTGGGCGCACGACGTGTTGAAGGGCGCCAGCGACGATCCGAAATCATGCCCGTGCGAGCCGATGGACTCCGAAGACCTCCTCTACCTCCTCTACACCAGCGGCACGACGGCCAAGCCCAAGGGAATCATCCACACCACCGCAGGCTACCTGGTCGGCGTGGCGACGACTCACCACTACATCTTCGACGTCAAGCCGAACTCGGTCTTCTGGTGCGCGGCCGACATCGGCTGGGTGACCGGCCACAGCTACATCGTCTTCGGCCCGCTGGCCAACGGCACCACCGGCATCGTCTACGAGGGCACGCCCGATTATCCGGACAAGGACCGCTGGTGGAAGATCGTCGAGCGCTACAAGCCGGACATCCTGTACACCGCGCCGACGACCATCCGGACTCATATGAAATGGGGGCCGGAGTACGCGGCCAAGCACGACCTGAGCTCGCTGCGCGTGCTCGGCACTGTTGGCGAGCCGATCAACCCGGAAGCCTGGGTCTGGTATCGCGAGCACATCGGAGGGAACCGCACGCCGGTGGTGGACACGTGGTGGCAGACCGAGACAGGCATGATCCTGATCACGCCGCTGCCCGGAATCACGACCCTCAAGCCAGGCTCGGCGACCAAGCCGTTCCCGACCGTCGACGCGGCGGTTTACAACAATGCCGGCGAGGAGGTGTCGCCGGGAGGCGGCGGCTATCTCGTCATCCGCAAGCCGTGGCCGGCCATGCTCCGAGGCATCTATGGCGACCCGGAGCGCTACCAGCAGACCTACTGGAAACGGTGGAAGGACACCTACTTCGTCGGCGATGGCGCGCGCATCGACGAGGACGGTGACTTCTGGCTGCTGGGCCGGGTCGACGACGTGATGAATGTCTCCGGACACCGGATCTCGACCATCGAGATCGAAAGCGCACTTGTCAGTCACCCGGCGGTGGCCGAAGCGGCGGTCGCCGGCCGGAATGACCCGCAGACCGGACAGGCGATCGTCGCTTTCGTCACGCTCAAGGCGGGTCGCGAGGGCTCTCCTGAGATGCTTAGCGAGCTTCGCGACCACGTCGGCAAGGTGATCGGCAAGTTCGCGGCTCCGGCCAACGTCGTGTTCACGCCGGAGCTGCCGAAGACGCGCTCGGGCAAGATCATGCGCAGGCTGCTGCGCGACGTGTCGGAGAACCGTCCCCTGGGCGATACCACCACGTTGGCCGACCCCGCCGTCGTGGCCGAGCTCGCTCGTCGTGGCAAGGAAGAAGCGGGCAAGGACGAGCAGTAGCGCCCTGCGCCAGGGTGCCTGAGACCAACGCCGTTCGGCCCAGCTGCGACCGGGCCGAACGGTTTCCTCTCCGTTTCAGGCCGGCGCACGCACCCGGTCGCCAGGCACCAGCTCGAAGACCTCCGGCATGGGCCAGCTCTGGGGTGTGGGTCCGCCGATCCGCTTCCAGCGGTCGACGAGCACGAGCGTCGGGAGCCGTTCGACGAGCGCCCTGGTACCCCGCCGGTTGACGAAACTGCCGTCGTCGAAGACCGCATCGCAGCCAACGACCGCTATATCGGCCTCGAGCGCGGCGAGGGCCACCGGGTCCGCGCTCAGGCCGGCCGCCCGCAGGTCGCTGACGAGTGCATGGCCTTCGTCAGCCGGACCTGAGACGACGACCTGGACGTGAATGGGACTGGCATAGACCAGCGCGCGAGCGACGAGTGAGCTGTTGGAGATGGTCGCCACGCGGCGCCGCCTGAGTGCCCGCATCGCCGACCGCGCCACGCGGCGCCGTTCGGCATCAGCTCGGCGGATCACCGCGCGCACGTCGCCTGCCGTCATTGCCTCCGCGACCGCCGCTGCGATGGCGGGCATCTCGGGTCGAAGGCCTGCCAGGCGGCGGCCGACCTCGGACCGCTGCTCCGGGGGAACCAGTGTCAGGATCCCGAGCGCCTTTCGGGCGATGTAGCCGGCGCCGTGCATCCGGTCGGAGGCGATCGCCTCGATGCCCCTTTCGACCAATGCGCCGGAGCTGATCGACGGAGTCTACATGCCTGGCAAGGTAATCCTGGTGTCGGGATTCAGTTGCTTGGTGCGCCGGCTCCTGGGCTTGCGCCGGCCCGTCCGGGTCCGCGGCCGCCGCCGCCGAATCCTGTCGCGCAGGTGCCCGAAGGGCCGGCCGGCGTGATGGTGATCGAGGTCGCTTGCACCGTGCCTGCCGAGTCAGGAGTTCCATTGGCGCGCAGGCACTCACCGGTCCGCAGATTGCTCGAGGACACCACTGAGGTTTTGGTCACGCTCGCGGTCGTTGGAACCGTGATGGTCTGGCTGCCGGAAGTGGCGGTCAGAACCGTGATCGAAATGCCGGCGGCGGCGGTGACTTCGCCGCTGACCAAAGCCATCGGAGGTTGACTAGAGGGGGTCGGCCGGGGAGAGGAGATCGGCCTTGGCGAGGCGCCGGGAGACGGATTGGGTCCGAACGCGCCGGCCGCACAGCCCGACGAGGTCTTGGGGGACAGCCGCACCGTCGTCGCCGTCAACCTGCCGGTCGAATCCTTCTGCCCGGTGGCAAGGAGGCACTGGCCCGGCACTATGTCCGCCAGCACCGCTGTGGACGTCTGCGTGAACGTCGTGCTGGCGCCAATCGTGACCGTGATGTCGCCGCTTGCGCCCGTCAGGATCAGGGTCTGCCCGTTGATCTGGACCAGCTGACCCGAGGCCCCACCGCGGACTTGGGCTCCGCCACGCCCTGGGCTGGGGGAGGTAGGTGAGTTGGCGGCCGTCGCCGCGCTGCCACAGGCGGCAGCCACCATTCCCGCTGTCGCGACGACCACTACCACGATCCGATTCACTGCTTCTTTCCTCCAGCTATTGAGCACGCAGCGCTTCGATGGGCGCGAGCCGAGCCGCACGCAGCGCCGGATAGACACCGAATACCAGGCCGACGGCCACCGCGACGCCGACGGCGACGAGTACAGGCAGCGGTGTGATGGTCACCGCGATGTTTGCAGCCCGTGGTACGACATAGCCCACGGCCAAACCCGTTGCGACGCCCAGCAATCCGCCGAGAGCCGTCAGCATCCCCGCCTCGATGACGAACTGTCGGAACAGGTCCAGCGGAGTGGCGCCCAATGCTTTCCGCAACCCGATCTCGCTTGTGCGCTCGGTGACAGAGACCAGCATGATGTTCATCACGCCGATTCCTCCGACCAGGAGCGAGATGGCGGCCACGCTTGCGAGCAGGATGGTCAGCGTCTGCGTCACCGCTTGGGCCGTGCTGAGCACCTGGGTCTGGGTCGTGATCGTGAAGTCGGCGAGCGAGGGATTCGTGATGTGGTGCGTCTGCAGCAGAATCTGGTCCGCCTCGAGATAGGCGGACCCGATGGTGCCCGCGCTGGTTGCGCTCAGCAGGATCCTTTGCACGGTGCCACCGCCGCCGAACAGCTCGTCCTGAGCTGTTGAGATCGGGACGACGGCAAGGTCGTCCTGGTTGCCGAATCCCTGGCTGCCGGTCGGCGCGAGCACGCCGATCACCTCGAACGGAATCTGCCTCACCGTCACGATGTCACCCACGCCCGCGCCCAGGTTCGAGGCCGTGGTCGAGCCGAGCACGATGACCTGCGTACGCGTGGCCACGTCGTGCGCGGTGATGAACGTGCCGCTGCCGATGGTGCGGGTGTTGGTGACGAGCCAGCCTTCCGTGCTGCCGGAGACCGTCGTGCTCCAGTTGGCAGAGGCGCTCACGAGCGACGCCCGCCCCTGGGAGACCGGCGCGACGGCCTCGATGTCGGGGGCACTTTGCCTGTCCTGCAGTCCCTGGACGTCCGACATGGTCAGCGTGTTGGCGCTTCCGGCGCCGCCGAAAACCCCTGCCGAAACAGAGCTTCCGGCGGAGATCGTCAGCAGGTTGGTGCCAAGGGACGTGATGCGCGCGGTGACGCTGTCCGACGAGGCCTGGCCTATGCCGACGGTGGCGATCACGGCAGCTACTCCAAACAGGATGCCGAGCGTCGTCAGCACCGACCGTAGGCGGTGACCCAGCAGGCTGCGAAGCCCGGTCTCGATGGTTTTGAGCAGGCTCATGCCGCGACCTGCTCGACCAGCCGGCCGTCTCGCATGTGGACGGTCCGCTTTGCGACAGGGGCCACCTCAGGGTCGTGCGTGATGATGACGATGGTGCGTCC
>JBGQGS010000086.1:0-9269 GCA_041497555.1 Candidatus Dormibacteraceae bacterium
GGCCGCTCTTGGACTGCACCGTCATACCGTCCTTTACCGCCTCGACAAGCTGCGAGAGGTTCTCGGCGGCGAGCTGGAGGTGCCGGCGACCCGGCTGCGGCTGCAGTTCGCGCTGGAGATCCGCAAGCTGCTCTGAGGTGCGGATTTTGATGCAGCCTTGGACACTATGTCCAAGTTCTACCCCCAGTTTTCCCACTGCGTGCCGATGTGAATTGGCCCTGGCGTCCGTATGGTGGGGTACATGACAACCAACTCAAATGGTCGACATGTGGCCGTAACCGGCATGGGCTTCATCACCCCGATCGGCAACGACCTGGAGACCGTGTGGTCGAACATGGTCGAGGGCGTGTCCGGGGTAGGCCGGATCACCCGCTTTGACACCACGAAGTTCGACACCAAGATCGCGGCCGAGGTCAAGGGTTTCAATCCCGAGGACTACATGGACCGCAAGACAGCACGTCATATCGGGCGCTTTTGCCAGTTCGCCCTGGCCGCCTCGAAGCAAGCGCTGGCGCAGTCGGGCCTGGTCCCCGCCGACATGGACCCGGACGACGTCGGCGTGATCGTCAGCTCGGGCATCGGCGGCATGGAAGAGATCGAGAAGAGCCACACCGCGCTGATGGAACGCGGGCCGAAGCGGATCAGTCCGTTCACGGTGCCGATGATGATCGCGGACATGGCCGCGGGGATCGTCGCCATTCACTGCCATGCCGGCGGTCCGAACTACGCCATCGTCAGCGCGTGCGCGTCCGGTTCGCACGGAATCGGAGAGGCTTCCGAGATCATCAAGCGTGGCGACGCGGTAGCGATGCTCGCGGGCGGCTCCGAAGCCACGATCACGCCGCTCACGATGGGCGCCTTCTGCCAGATCAAGGCCGTCAGCGAGCGCAACGACGAGCCAGAGAAGGCATGCCGGCCGTTCGACCTCGGCCGCGATGGGTTCGTCATGGGCGAGGGCTCCGTGATGCTCGTGCTGGAAGAGATGGAGCACGCGAAAAAGCGCGGCGCGAAGATCTATGCAGAGATCGCCGGTTATGGCGCAAGCGCCGACATGTACCACTTCACCGCGCCGCAGCCCGAAGGCAAGGGCGCGATCCGCGCGATGCGCCGCGCCTTGGAGAAGAGCGGCGTCGAGCTGACGGACGTCGGCTACATCAATGCGCACGGAACGTCGACCAAGCTGGGCGACGTCGCCGAGACGAAAGCGATCAAGGCCGTCTTCGGCGACCATGCGCACAAGCTCGCAATCAGCTCGACCAAGTCGGTGCACGGTCACCTTCTCGGCGCTGCCGGCGCCATCGAGGCGGCCGCGTGCGTGCTCGCCCTCAACCGCGGACTATTGCCGCCCACCATCAACCTGGACGACCCCGACCCGGAGTGCGACCTCGACTACGTCCCCAACAAGGCCCGCAAGGCCGACATCAAGGTGGCCGTGTCGAACTCGTTTGGCTTTGGCGGCCACAACGCAGCGCTCGTGATCAAAGGCCCTCAGGCCAGTAACTAGGAGAATTGCCAATGGCAACCACACTCGATTTCAAAGAATTGCAGGCTCTCGCGGCCGAGATCCTGGGCATCGAGCCTGACCAGGTGCAGCTCGAGAAGAGCTTCGCGAAGGACCTGGCGGCCGACTCGCTCGACCTCGTCGAGCTCATCGCCGCCGTGGAGGACAAGTACGACGTCGAGCTGCCTGAAGACGAGCTCGAAAAGATGAAGCTGATCGGCGATCTGTGGAAATTCCTGGAGCAGAAGACGGCCGAGCGGTTGGAGGCATAGCGGCCATGGCGATCACCAGCGCCTACCGAACGCGCTCAGATGCGGTTCCGCTTCGTTCGTTCAAGGCCAAGGGCCGCCCGAGCGCGATCGCAGGCGTCGGCGCATACGTGCCCGAGAAAGTCATCACGAACTTTGATCTCGAAAAGTTGATGGACACCTCGGACAAGTGGATCATCGAGCGCACTGGGATCCACAGGCGGCACATCGCTGAGCCGGGGACGACCACCCTGGAGCTCGCGACCAAAGCCGCGCGCGGTGCGCTGGACGCGGCGGGCATCACGGCCAAAGACCTTGACATGATCCTGGTGGGCACGTCCTCGCCTGATGGTCCGTTCCCGTCCATCGCCGCCCGCATCCAGGACGAGCTCAACGCCCCCGGAGCCGTCGCGTGGGACACGCTCGCCGCATGCACCAGCTTCATGTACGGCCTTTCGATCGCCGATTCGTTCATCGCGACTGAGCGAGCCGACACCGTGCTGGTCATCGGCGCCGAGGTGCTGTCGCGGATGCTCGACTATTCAAACCGCGGGACTGCGGTCATCTTCGGCGACGGCGCCGGCGCGGCGGTCGTGCGCACGGCTCCGAAGGGCGCCGGCTTTCTCAGCTGGTGTCTCGGCTCAGACGGCCGCGGTTACGCGCAGGTGACGTGCGGAAATATCCAAAAGGGCGCCTACGCGGCGCAGGACCCGCACCCGCACATCGAGATGGTCGGACCCGACGTCTTCAAGTTCGCGGTCGACATCTTCATCCGCCAGGCCAATGAAGTCTGCAACACCGCCGGCGTGTCGCTGGAAGACATCGACCTGTGGGTCCCGCACCAGGCCAACTTCCGGATCATCGACGCGGCCGCGCGCCGGCTCGGACTGCCGCTGGACAAGGTCGCGATCAACATCGACGAGTACGGCAACACGTCGAGCGCCTCGATTCCGCTGGCCCTCGAAGAGGCCGTGCGCAAAGGAAGGGTCAAGAGTGGCGACCATGTGCTGATGGCCGGGTTTGGTTCCGGCTTGACGTGGGGCGCCTGTTTGCTCAAATGGGTGTAAAGAAATATGAGAGGACACCTAGCGGTTTCCTCTCATCGGCGCGTCGGCGGAGCCGACCCGGCCCTACCTTATTGGGGTCCCCGCGCCGAAGGCGTGGGGTAGCCCTGCTCTTTTTCCCTATAAGGAACGGATCTTGATTGATCTGACCGGCCCGATCGCGCTCCTGTTCCCGGGCCAGGGCGTGCAGAAACCCGGCATGGGCCGCAACCTGCACGATCGGTATCCTGCGGCGCGCGCCGTGTTCGAGCGGGCCGAAGAGGTCCTGCAGATGCCTGTACGCAAGCTCTGCTTCGAAGGCCCGGTCGAGGACTTGAACCGGACCGACGTCATCCAGCCGTGCGTGATGACGGTGTGCTGGGCGGCGTACGAGGTGTGGCGGGAGAGCTACGGGTTCGAGAACGTCAGCGTCACGGCCGGCCACAGCCTGGGGGAGATCGCCTCTCTGGCGGCCGCCGGCTCGATACCGTGGGAGACGGCGCTGCTGCTGGTCAAGGAACGCGGACGGATCATGGCGCAGGCGGCCGGCGAGCAGGCGGGCGGCATGATCGCCATCGTCGGCCTCGAAGAAGCGGCGGTCGAACAGATCCGTGAGCAAGCTTCGGCCCGGGGCAAGCTGTGGATCGCCAACCGCAATGCCGATGTTCAGTTCGTGCTGTCAGGCGAGATCGCGGCGGTCCAGGACGCGGAAAGGCTCGCACTCGCCGCCGGTGCGCGGCGCGCGCTCATCCTGACGATCCCACTCGCCGCCCACACGCCGCTGATGGCAGCGGCCGCCGCCGCCTTCCGCAAGGCGGTCGACAAGCTGCCGATCAAGGCGCCCTCGATTCCGATCCTCGCGAATGCAACCGGCGAGGCGCTCCGCACTGTCGCGAGCTTGCAGGAAGAGCTCCGGCTCCAGATGCTGCGCCAGGTCGACTGGGCGCGCACGATGGTGTCGATGCGAGCCATGAAGGTGAAGACGGTCGTCGAGCTCGGACCGGGCCGTGTGCTTGCCAGCCTCGCCGCAAAGCACATTCCGGGCGTCGACACCTGGAACGCCGAAGAGCTCTTCATCGACTTCGCATAGGTGGGCGACCTGGACGGCAAGACCGCGCTCGTTACGGGCGGCGGCAAGGGCATCGGTCGCGCGATCAGCCAGGCTCTCGCCGGCATGGGCGCACGCGTGGTCGTCAACTACCGTTCAGACAAGGCTGCTGCTGAAGAAACCGCCGCCGCCTTGCCAAACGCGATCGCGCACCAGGCCGACGTCGGCGACCCGGCACAGGTCGAAGCGATGGTTAAGGCGATCGGTCGCGTCGACGTCCTCGTCAACAACGCCGGCGCGGTGCGCGACAAGCTCCTGATCCAGATGGCTCCAGCCGATTGGGAGGAGCTGATCCGCACTGATCTCATGTCGGCCTTCGCCACGACGCGGGCCGCCATCATGTCCGGCATGATGCGGGCGCGTTGGGGCCGGATCGTCAACATCTCGTCGATCGTCGGGTTGACGGGCAACGCCGGCCAGTCCAACTACGCCGCGGCCAAGGCCGGGCTGATCGGGTTTACCAAGTCTGTCGCGCGTGAATACGGGTCGCGCAACATCACCTGCAACGCAGTGGCGCCCGGCTACGTCCGTACTGAGTTGACCTCGGGCTCGCTGACGGACGAGATGGTCGGGGAGCTGGTCAAGCTGACGCCGATCAAGCGCGAAGGGACGGCCGAGGACGTTGCCGCGGCGGTGGCATTTCTCTGCTCCGAACGGGCAGGTTTCATCACCGGGCAGGTCCTCGCGGTGGACGGCGGCCTGTCCCTGTGATGGCGTTGGCCAAGGCCCAGCCCGAGCTTCGCATCGCGGGAACCAAGCTGCCGGCGATCCCGCTGCCCACCAACTGCCCGGGCTGTGGCGTGGGCCTCGATGCCGACGCTCTGAGAAAGCACAACTACGTCTGCGAGTGCGGCCACCATTTCCGTCTCGGAGCCGATGCCTGGATCGCCCTCATCGCCGACCGCAGCTCGTGGAAGGAGCGCTGGGGCGACATCCGATCCCACGACCTGCTGAACTGGAAAGTGCCCAAACCGTACCAGGCCGTCGTCGACCAGTTGATCGAAGAGGGCCTGAACGAGGCCGTGCGCACGGGCACCTGCACGCTTGCCGGACGCCCGATCTGGCTTGCAGTGTTCGACTTCCGATTCGTCGGCGGAACACTGTCGATCGTCGCCGGCGAGCGCCTCGCGCGAGGGATGGAGCAGGCGGCCGCGTCGGGTATCCCTTACGTGTTGATCACTGCGTCGGGTGGGGCTCGGATGCAGGAAGGCGTCCTGGCGTTAATGCAGATGGCCAAGGTGAATGCTGCGGTCGGCCGGATGCACTCTGCCGGCGTGCCGTTCTTCTCCGTGCTGACCGATCCGACTTTCGGCGGCACGGCGGCCTCGCTCGCGCTTCTGGCCGACATCAACATCGCTGAGCCGAACGCTGCGATCGGATTCACCGGGCCGCGCGTGATCAAGCAGGCGACCTACGCAGATCTGCCCGCAGGCTTTCAGAGTGCCGAGTTCCAGCTCGCGCACGGGCAGGTGGACCTGGTGCTTCCGCGCACGGAGCTGCGCCATCTGCTCGCGCACCTGCTCGAGCTGTACCCATGACGCGGCACGGACGTAAGCCCGACGAATCAACCCTGACCGTCTGGCAGGTCATCGAGCTTGCCCGCCATCCGGGACGTCCGTACTCGCTCGACTACATCCGGAGGTTGGCTCCGGATTTCATCGAGCTGCATGGCGATCGCCTCTCGGCCGACGACCCGGCACTGGTGGGCGGCGTCGGGACGTGGCACGGCCGGACGACGATGTTCCTTGGACACCAAAAGGGCCGTAGCCTCAAGGAGCGGGTGGCCCGGAACTGGGGCATGATGCATCCCGAGGGCTACCGCAAGGCGATCCGACTCGCGCACCACGCGGCGAAGTTTGGATTCCCGATCGTGTCGCTGATCGATACCCCGGGCGCATACCCGGGCGCGGGTGCGGAAGAGCGCGGCATCGCAGCCGCCATCGCCGAGGCGATCATGGAGTGGTTTCGCATTCCCGTGCCGATCGTCGCGGCGGTGATCGGTGAGGGAGGGAGCGGAGGTGCGCTCGGCATGGGTGTCGCCGACCGGGTGATCATGCTCGAGAACTCGATCTATTCGGTCGCCTCTCCCGAGGCTGCGGCCTCGATCGTATGGCGCGACAACACGCGCAAGGTGGAGGCGGCCGAGCAGCTCCAGCTGACCTCGCGCGACCTGCTCGCGATGGGCGTGGTGGAAGAGGTCGTTCCGGAGCCCGCGGGTAGCGCGCGTGCCGACTACGACGCCGCGGCAGCCGCCCTCGACGAGGCCTTGTACCGCCATCTGCAGCCGCTCCTGGCGCAGCCCACCGCGGACCTGCTGCAGCATCGGTACGAGCGGTTCCGCTACATCGACTCGCTCGTGCACGCCGAACCGCAGTTCGGCCCCAAAATTTAGTATGAGAAGGAACCGGACGGTTCCTTCTCATCGGCCGGCCGGCTTCGCCGGCGGGCCTGCTCATCTTCCCGGGATTGGATTTACAGAACGTTTCTCCAAACGACGCTTGGGTGCCCAAATGAAAGGCAAGGTGACGGCCGGAGTGAATCCGGCCTACCAGCCACGCGAATTGATGATCTCGATTTGAGAATCGTCGCGCAGCGTGTGAGCGCGGGCTCGGTGAGCTGGGACGAGGCCGGAACAGAGCGCCGTGCAACCATCGGGCCCGGATACGTGTTGTTGGTGGGTGCGGCATCTGATGACGACGAGACGAATGTGCGACGCCTGGCCGACAAGGTCATCGACCTGCGCGTGTTCGCGGACGAGGCGGGCCGGATGAACCTCAGCCTGGTCGACGTGCACGGGGCGGCATTGATCGTGTCGCAGTTCACTTTGTTTGCCGACATGAGCCGCGGTCGCAGGCCGAGCCTGCTCAAAGCGGGCGATCCGCAGCGCGCGGAGCAGCTCTATGAAGTTTTCGTCGAGCGTTTCCGCGAGCGCGGAATACAGACCCAGACCGGCAGCTTTGGAGCTGTCATGCGGGTGAGCATTGAAAACGACGGCCCCGTCACGCTGGTGCTCTCCACGGACGACTGGCCCACCCGTGTCTGAAAGCCGTCGCGCTCTCTTGCCTTACCTTGCGCTGGGGGGCCTTGCGCTGATCTGGGGCGTCTCGTTCCTCTTGATCAAGGTCGCGGTTCAGGACATGAGCCCGGCAGTCCTGCTGCTCTTTCGCTCGGCCTCCGGGTGCCTCGCCCTGGGAGTGATAGTCCTTGCGATGGGCCGGCCACTACTGGGTGAGGGTTGGAGGAATCGATTGGGCTCGTTCGCGATCTTGGCGATCACGAACGCCGTGGTGCCCTGGATCGCGATCGCCTGGGGAGAAGAACGGATCTCCAGCGGGCTCGCCAGCATCCTGAACTCGACCACCACCCTCTGGACCGCGGTCCTGATCTATTGGGTCATACCCACGGAGCGACCGAGCCTGGTCAATTACGGGGGCGTAGTCCTGGGCGTCGCCGGCGTCGTCATCCTCGTGCTTCCCGACATCTCGGCCCACGGCGTGTCGGGCAATTTCTTTGGCGCGATTGCCGTGGTGGTCGCATCTCTTTCGTACGCGGTCAACGTCATTTATCAGCGCCGGAAGATGCGCAATGTGAGCGTGTTCGAAGTGAGCCTCGGACAGCTCATGGCGTCGGTGCTCTTCGCCATACCGCTGGCAGCCCCGTCACTGCCTCAGGTTCATTTCGCACCAACATCGATGGCCGCGGTCCTTGCGCTTGGCGCCGGCGGAACAGGCATTGCATACCTGCTCTACTACTACGTGATGAACACGTTGGGTGCAGTGCGCGCCGCGGGCGTCACCCTTCTCGTTCCAGTCACCGCAGTGTTCTGGGGAGTGGTGCTGCTGCACGAGAGCTTGAGCCTGCCAATCGTCGTCGGCATGGCAGTAATCCTCGCGGGCATCGTGCTCACCAACCTCCGCCGGGCGGCACGGCGCGGGGCAGCGGCCGAACGCGATTCCGCGGCTGCTTGAGCGCCTACCTAGAGGAGCATGCGGCCCAGGTCAGCCAGGCGGCCGAGAGAATCCGGCCTTACGTCCGCCGCACGCATAGCCTGACCACAGACCTCGACGCTGACCTGCGGTTGAAACCGGAGTGCTTTCAGGTCACTGGCTCGTTCAAGGCCCGCGGTGCCTTCAACGCCATCCTGGCACTGGCCGGCCAGGAGCCCAGGCCGGCGGGCGTCATCGCGGTGAGTTCTGGCAACCACGCGCAGGCCGTGGCGCTCGCCGCGGCGACCCTCGGCCTGCCGGCACTCGTGCTCATCCCCGAGGACGCCAACCCGGCCAAAGTGGCGGCGACACGCGCCCTGGGGGCTGAGGTGATCCAGGAGGGCATCACGTTCGCGAACCGCGAGCAGCGCCTGCAAGAGGAGATGGCCGCGCGCGGACTCAGCCTGGTCCATCCGTTCGATGACTGGAACGTCATCCACGGGCAGGGCACGGCCGCGCTGGAACTGCTCGAGGACGAACCTGAGCTGTCGGTGATCGTGACGCCGGTGGGCGGTGGTGGGCTCCTGTCGGGGACGGCCATCTCAGCCAAAAGCCACAATCCCTCGATACGCGTGATTGGCGTCGAGCCTTCTGTGGCCGACGATGCCTACCGAAGCTGGAAGGCGGGAAGCATCCAGACGCTCGCCGCGGCGCCGGCGACGATGGCGGATGGCGTCCGCACCACCTCGATCGGGGTGCGTACGTTTGAGGTGATGTTCGCCAACCATCTGGTGGACGAGATCGTGACGGTGACCGAAGAGGAGATCGCCTCGGCGGTTCGAGTCGCCTGGTCGCGGTTGCACCTGGCGCTCGAACCCACAGGCGCTCTCCCGCTCGCCGCGCACCTCGCCGGAAAGCTGCCGAAGGGACGCACGGGTCTGATCCTCACCGGCGGCAACGCCAACCTCGAGACGGTGGCTACACTGCTGAGCCACCGATGATCCCTGTCAAGGAAGTGATGACGCGGAACGTGATCACGTTCCGCGAGGACACGCCACTGGAAGAGATCGCCAAGACGCTTTCCTCCAAGCGGATCACCGGCGCGCCGGTCGTCAGTGGCGAGGGGCACGTGGTCGGCATCATCTCCGAGACCGACGTGTTCTCGAAGAAGGGCAAGGTGGCCCGCGACATCATGAGTCTGCGCGTGATCTCCGTCACCGAGGACACGGGCATCGACGAGGCGGCGCGCCTCCTCATCGGGGAGCGGATTCGCCGAGTCCCAGTGATCAGGGGCGGCAAGATGGTGGGCTTGCTGAGCCGCTCGGACGTGCTCGATTTCTTCGCCAAGACACGCTGGACGTGCAACGTGTGCGGGTGGTGGGAGCGCAGCCTGGAAAAGCCCGTCCGCTGCTATTCGTGCTCCAGCGTCGACCTCCACCTGGA
>JBGQGS010000087.1:0-9198 GCA_041497555.1 Candidatus Dormibacteraceae bacterium
CAGCGCTAGTCACCTCTCCTTGAGCACCGCAGCGGTGCGTCTTGTGACAGCAGCTCTATGGATTCACTCCACTCAACGTAAGCGTCACGGTATGCGAGCCGCTCTGGTTCACCCACGTCACCGATATCCGCTCACCCGGCTTGTGCGCCAGCAGTGTCGAGCCGAGGTCGTCGGTCGAGGTGATCTGGGAACCGCCCACCGCAGTGATGACCGAGTTTCGGGTGATCCCCGCGCCGGCTGCGGGTGAGCCGGATTGAACTCCAACCACAAGCGCGCCCGAGGACACGCTCAAGCCCAGTTGCGCCACGATCCCGGCGTCAATGTTCTGCACGGTGACACCGATATAGCCGGTCTGGCCGTAGATGATGTCCGCGCTTGGCTGTCCGGATCGGATCTGGTTGACCACGCTTATGAACGTGTCCGAGGCGATCGCGTAGTTGACGTTCGAGGCAGACGAGCGGAAGCCCTGCACGTCGCCTGCGGTGATCATCCCGATGACCTGCCCGGACGAGTTGACAATCGGACCGCCGGAATCGCCGGGGTAGATGGTGGCGTCGCTCTGGAGCATGCCGCTGAGCTGCTCCGACTGGCCGCGGCCCTCGCTCGCAGTGATCGTCTGGTCGAGCGCGGTGATGCTGCCCCGTGAGACGTTTGGCGTTCCGCCCTGGCCGAGCGCGTTGCCGAGCGCGATGATTGCGTCGCCAACCTGGACCGACGATGAGCTCGCGATGCTGACCGTCGGCAGGCCCGAAACGCCGTCCACCTGTATGACTGCGATGTCGGCGCTGCGATCGGCTCCGATCACGTGGGCGGTGTAGGTCTGAGCGCGGCCGGCAATCGTGACCTGGATGCTGGTCGATCGGTCGACGACGTGGTTGTTGGTGAGGATCTCGCCGTCCGATGTGATGATCATCCCGGTGCCGGCGGCCTGGCCGGACCCGACGACGGTGTTGATGTCGACGATCGCTGGATCGACCTTGGCGACGATAGCGTCAACGTTGAGACTGCCGCCGGTGCTTGGCACCGGCTGAAGCGGCGACCCTGGCCGCGACGACGGCTGGGTGGTGGGTTGGGCGCTCGTCTGCGCGGTGGTGGTACGCGAGTTGATCGTGCCGGCGAGGCTCCAGCCGATGCCGGCGCCGGCCGCCGCGGCCACGACTGCGGCGACGACGACGGCCGCAGCGATGCGGTGCCACAAGGTGTTATTTAGGGGCGGTGCGGGCGGCGGAGGCGGGGCCCACGAGGGATGCGAAGCGCCGAACCCTTCAGCGCTGGCAGGGGGCAGCAGCGATTGGTCCGGTGGCGGCCCGCTGGGCTCGCTTGATGGCTGTTCTGTTTCCGACATCGGGGTCTACCTCCGTAACGCTTGGGATCCTTGGTTGTGTTCCCCACGATGAGGGCGGAATCTGTGAGGAAGTTGGACGGTCCCTTAGGATTTGCTGAGAACCAAGCAGCCGGACGGCCGCTGGCTGCCCCCCGTCCTCTAACGATTCACGCTTTCCCAGGCGGCCTGGCAACCAACGCAGCGGGTCGCGGCCGGCAGCGCGGCGAGGCGTTCCTCTCCGATTGGTTGACCACAATCCTCGCAAATGCCGTAACCGCCCTGGGCCAGCCGGTCCCGCGCGTGGTCGGCCTGCTCGCGATCCCGCTCGAGAACCTGCCGGATGGTCTGGCTGTTCGCGCGCTCGCTCTGAACCTGTGCGAAGTCGGATTCCCCGAAGCCCTTGCTCATAGAGACTCAGTATCCACCTACGCGCCGGTCAAAGCGGGCTAGACCTTCGCCCGGTACCCGCTCGGGTCGGCCTCGAACGCTTTCTGGCAGCCCTTCGAGCAGAAGTAGTAGGTCTTGCCCTCATGGTCAACGTGACCAGCTGCAGTCGCGGGGTCGATCTCCATCCCACACACTGGGTCACGCACCTTTCCGTGCTCGTCTCCGATTCTCGCCGAGCCAATCTCAATCTTGGGCTCGGAATTCGAGCCGCTCGCTTGTGGCGCCGGCAGCGTTTGCGGCCGGAAGCGACGCAAGCGATTGGAATTCGTTACCACCGAAAGCGAGCTGAGCGCCATCGCCGTGGCGGCGATCATCGGGCTCAAGCGGAGCCCAAAGAAGGGATAGAGGACGCCCGCAGCGATCGGGATTCCGACGACGTTGTACCCGAATGCGAAAAACAGGTTCTGGCGGATGTTGCGCATGGTCGCCCGGCTCAAGCGGATCGCGGTGATCACGCCAGTCAGCGCGCCTGAGATCAGCGTGATGTCCGAAGCCTCGATCGCCACGTCGGTGCCGGTCCCGATCGCCATCCCGATGTCGGCCTGTGCCAGCGCCGGGGCGTCGTTGATGCCGTCCCCGACCATTGCCACGCGCCAGCCCTCGGACTGAAGGCGCTGCACTTCCAGCGCCTTGCGCTCAGGCAGGACCTCGGCCAGCACCCGTTCGATGCCTACCTGGCGCGCAATCGCGCCGGCAGTGCGCGAGTTGTCGCCCGTGATCATGACGACCTGAACGCCAAGACGGTGCAGCGCTGAAACCACAGCGGCCGAGTCTTCCTTGAGAGTGTCAGCGACCGCGATGACTCCCGCCGGCCTGCCGTCGACGGCCGCCAGGAGCGGCGTTTTGCCTTCCTCGGAAAGCCTCGCCGCGGTCGCCTGGAGGTCGACGGTCCTCACGCCAGACTCTTCAAGCAGCCGCTGGTTTCCAACCAGGACCGCATGCCCGTCCACAGTGGCCCGGATGCCCTTGCCCGTGACGGAGTCGAAGTCATGTGCTTCACTGACGGCCAGGCCTCTTGCCCTGGCTCCGGCATTGATGGCAGAGGCCAGTGGGTGCTCGGATGCGTGCTCGGCGGAAGCGACCAGCCGCAGAAGCTCCGGCTCGGAAAAGCCGTCCATGACCACGACGTCCGTGAGTGCTGGAGCGCCCCGGGTGATCGTCCCGGTCTTATCCAGGACGATGGTGTTGAGCCTTTGGGCTGTCTCCAGCGCCTCCGCCGAGCGAACCAGGATCCCCTGCTCAGCGCCCTTCCCCGTGCTGACCATAACCGACAGGGGGGTGGCCAGGCCGAGGGCGCAGGGACAGGCGATGATCAGAACGGAGACCGCGCTGACGAGCGCCAGTGTCAGTGACGGAGACGGGCCGAACACAAACCAGCCCACGAACGTAGCGATCGCGATGAACATGACCGCCGGCACGAAGTAGCTGGCGACGAGATCCGCCAAGCGCTGGATCGGCGCTTTCGACGCCTGGGCCTGCTGAACCAACTTGATGATCTGGGCCAGCATCGTGTCCTTGCCGACGCGGGTGGCGCGGAAACGGAAGGCGCCGGTCTGGTTGATGGTCGCCCCGATGACGGTGTCACCTGCACGTTTGGTGACCGGCATCGGCTCGCCTGTGACCATCGACTCGTCGACGCTCGAATGCCCGTCGACGACCTCGCCGTCCACCGGTATCTTCTCGCCGGGCCGGACGCCGATCACGTCACCGGCGACCACCTCTTCGACCGGGACGTCCGCCTCGATGCCGTCTCGAACCAGTCGTGCGGTCCGAGGCTGAAGCCCGATCAGCTTGCGAATCGCCTCGCCCGTGCCCGCCTTGGCCCGAGCCTCGAAGAGGCGCCCCAGCGTGATCAGCGTGATGATCACGCCGACAGCTTCGAAATAGACGTCACGCAGGTCGGCTGGAAACAGGCCGGGCAACACGGTGACGAGAGCGCTGTAGGCGTACGCCGCCGTTGACCCGATCGTGATCAGCGTGTTCATCTCGGCGGTGCGGTGGCGCAGGCTGAGCCAGCCGATGCGGTGGATCGGCCAGCCGGAATAGAAAAACACCGGTGTGATCAGCGTCAGCTGCACCCAGCGGTTGAGCAGGATGCTTGCCGGTCCGTCCAAATTGACGAACGTCCCCGCCATGACCGCGATGAGGACGGGAGCTGTCAAGACCGCGCCGACGACGACGCGCCTGGTCAGGTCGGCGATCTCCGCTCTTCGCTCCGCAGCTTCCGTGTCTTCTGCCGGCCGTGCCGCCGGTTGCGGAGAAGGTTTCTCCACTACGGCGATGGGTTGGGCGGGCGCGGCTGACGTGACTGTGCCGCCCCCGTTAGTCGGATCGACGATCAACGTGCCGTGGATCATGTTCATGCCGCAGGCGAACCCAAATTTGCCGCTGCGGTCGGGCGTGAACTCGACCGTGGTCCTGGCAAAAGCAGGCAGCGCAGCGCTGACCAGGAAGTCGGGAAACACAACTCGCGACGTGCACTCGCCGCTCTCCTGCCGATCGAAAAGGAGCCGTAGGGGAACGCCCTCCCGAACCCGGATCACCTCCGGAGAGTAGCCACCCCTGACGGTCACTTGAACTTCCTGGACCTGGTCCACGAGCTCGGCTTGGCGGACCTTCTTGGGACCGAAGAAGTACCAGGCCAGGAATCCGCTCAGCACCAGGCTGGCGGCGATGACGACCAGGTCCGGCGCAGTCATCTTCTCGGCTGGTCTTGGTCGGTGATGGGGCGTGCCGACGAGTACTCGTGTTCGTTGTGACTTCCGCGCATGCCTTGCATCATCAGGAAAACATCAGCCGCCCAGCTCCCTGCTCTGGATGAAGTTTCCGTGCCAGCTGTGGAACCAGACCTGCCCGGTTGAGCCGTTGATCGACACCATCCCGGCGATCCGGCCATCCTTCAGGAAATGGAAGGTGTAGTAGCCGTAGAAGACGTCGGGTGTGCCGGCGGAGTTGCCGCCACCTCGCTGGTCCAGCCACGCTTGGGCGATCTGGGTGGCTCGGTCGGGAGAGACAGTCATCGCACCTGAAGCCGGCCCGAAGCCCATCATGCCCCCGAAGGCGCGCATCATCCCGTATTTGGCGTTCCACATCATGCCCGGCCCGGCTTCGCGGACCACCGCGCCCGTGTGCTTGTCAACCAGGAGCTCGAAGGCACCGGTTCCAGTGCTCGTCTCCTTGATGAGCGCATAGAAGTTGCGATCGAACTCCATCAACTCGTCGGCGCGCAGGTCCTTGTTGCCGGTCCGATCAAGAAATGACTGGACCGACTGCTGGGCCCCGTCCATCGAGATCGCCTGGCCCGACGAGCTGCCGAACCAACGCATCATCGAGAACTCCGCCGGGGTCGACGCCATGCCGGCGACACCGATGACGACCGATGCCGCGATGCCCAGGACGCCGATCGTGAACAGCAGGCGCTGGCTCATCGCTCAGCCCTGCAGGATCCGCTTGGTCTTGTCGAACTCTTCCTGGTTGATCTCGCCCGCCGCCAGGCGCCGGCGCAGCGTCTCAATCGCCGGGTCGCCACTGTGCCGAGGACCGGTAAAGGCGCGCACTCCGAAGAACACCAGTGCGATGACACCGCCCCAGAACAGCAGCATCATCGGCACCATCCAGAGCCAGCTCGAGCCGTCGGTATAACCCCACATCATTTCGCTCAACCTCCTAAGTGATGAGCTCAACTTAGGCCGGCAAGACCGCCGATCCAAGTGTCGGAGGTCCCGATCCTTTAGGGCCGAAGTGCCCTATGCGGGTATCAGGTAGGTGGCCAGGCTCATGCTATGGTCGGTTACAGCCACGACAAGAGTGGAGTCGTCGGACGCCTGCGCCGGATCGAAGGTCAGATTCGAGGCGTTGAGAAGATGGTCGAAGCGGACCGCTACTGCATCGACGTCCTCACCCAGGTGAATGCGGCTCGAGCAGCCCTCGAGAGCGTCGCCCTCCTCCTGCTGCGAGCACACACGGAGCATTGCGTCGCTGACGCCATCAGCGCTGGCGATCCCGGACCGAAGGTGCGTGAGCTGTCAGAGGCGATCGAACGGATGGTTCGGAGCTAGGTCGGCCCTCTCGCGGACTGATCACCGTCATCGATACGATCGTGCACGACAGATCGTGATGGTTACAGGGCCGAAGGGACAGCAGACGCCGGGCGCAAGGGACTTGCCCGCAGGGCTGACCGAGGAGGAGGCCCGCGGCAGGGCCGAGCAGGGCAAGTCCAACCGGGTGCGCGAGCAGGCGAGTCGCACGGTCATTGAGATCGTCAGAGGCAACCTGCTGACACGGTTCAACGCCTTGCTGGGCTCGATGCTCGTGATCATCCTGGTGGTCGGGCCGATCCAGGACGCCTTGTTCGGCCTGATCTTGATCGCCAACATGGCGATCGGCATCGGGCAGGAAATCCGAGCGAAGATCACCCTCGACCGTCTGGCGATCGTCATGTCTCCAACAGCACGCGTCGTTCGGAATGGCGCCGCGCGAAGTATCCCGGCTTCGGAGGTCGTGCTTGGAGACCTGGTCGAAGCGGGGATCGGGGACGAGATCGTCGTGGACGGCGCTCTCGAATCAGGCGAGTCGGTGGAGGTCAACGAGGCCCTGCTGTCGGGCGAAGCGCTGCCCGTCGCCAAGAAGCGCGGCGACGCAATGCTTGCGGGCAGCTTCATCACCTCGGGACGGGCTTCGTACACCGCCTCCGCAGTCGGAGAGTCGACCTATGCCCGGCGGCTCACCGTGGAGGCGAGACGGTTTCAGCTCGTGCGCTCGGAGCTGATGCGCGGCATCAATCAGATCCTTCGCGTGGTGACGTGGCTGATCCTCCCGGTCAGCGCGCTGCTCGTCTACTCGCAGCTGCGGGCGAACCCCAACCTCGCCGACGCCGTCCGCGGATCGGTGGCCGGGGTGGTGACACTCATCCCTGAGGGCCTCGTCCTCCTTACCACGGCTAGCCTGGCCCTCGCCATCCTCCGCCTCGGCCGTCAAAAGGTCTTGGTCCAGCAGCTGCCGGCCGTGGAGATGCTCGCGCGTGCGGACGTGATCTGCCTCGACAAGACCGGCACGCTGACAGAATCGGAGAACGCGCTCGAATCGGTCGATCCGCTCGAAGGCAGCGCCGGCTGGCCTGGTGCACTCGCGGCGTTGGCTCGGCTCGACGGTCGCAGCGGCGGCGGGATGGCGGCGATCAGATCGGCCTACCCGGCAGATCCAGATTGGGTGCCAAGCGCGACGGTCGACTTCTCATCCGGCCGCCGATGGAGCGGCGCCGACTTCGGAAAGAACGGCGCCTGGGTTCTTGGGGCGCCCGACGTCGTGATGCCAGCGACCGGCGACCACGCTGCCCTGCAGCAGCGAGTCGCCGAGTTGGCGGCACGCGGCCGACGCGTCTTGCTGCTCGGCCGCGCCGACTCGCCGATCGCCGCGGGCTCGATCCCAAAGGTCGTCCCGCAGGCGCTGGTGGTGCTGACAGAGGCGGTCAAGAAGGATGCTGCGTCGACGCTGGCGCAGCTCGCCTCCCAGGGCGTGGCGATCAAGCTGATCTCGGGCGATCACCCAGCCACCGTGGCGGCCATCGCGGCCTCGGTCGGCCTCGCCGCCGGTTCCGGCGCCGTCGACGGCCGGTCGTTGCCCGAGCCTGGGACCGAGCTCACCCGGATCGCGGAGACCGCGAACGTTTTTGGTCGCGTCTCGCCTGAACAAAAGCGGCATCTCGTGGCCGCGTTGCGTTCAGTCGGCCATACGGTCGCAATGGTCGGTGACGGCGTTAACGACGTGCTCGCGCTCAAGGAGGCGGACCTCGGCATCGCCATGGGAGGCGGAAGCGGCGCCGCTCGGGCGGTCGCGGCGCTGGTTCTGGTCGACGGTTCCTTCGCCGGGGTTCCGCAGGTCGTGCACGAGGGCCGGCGGGTCATCGAGAACGTAGGCAAGCTCGCGAACCTGTTCTTCACGAAGACGGTTTACGCGTTCCTGATCGCTGCTGCCGTCAGCGTGGCCGTGCTGCCGTTTCCATTCCTGCCTCGCCAGTTGACATTGGTCAGCCTCTTCACGATCGGAATTCCGTCCGTGGTCCTGACCTTCATGACGGGCGCGCAACGAGTCCAGCCCGGCTTTCTGGCTCGCGTCTTGAAGTTTGCGCTCCCCGCCGGAGTCGTCGCGGCGGCTGCGAGCTTCTCGGCCTACGCGCTCGCGGTCGCCGAACCCGCCGTGACCCCGAGCGAGGAGCGGACGACCGCGACCGTGGTGGTTGCCGCAGTGGGGCTGTGGCTGCTCGTAAGGCTGGTGCGACCGCTCGGACCCGGTCGACGAGCGCTGCTCGGGGCCATGGCTGCCGGGCTGTTGGCGGCCCTGACCGTCCCACCGCTGCGCGCTGTCTTCGACCTCGACCTGCCAAGGCCGATCGTGTCACTGGCTGCGGCCGGCATCATCACGCTCGCGATCCTGAGCCTCGAAACTGGAGATCGGGTGGCGGCGCTGACGGCGCGGGCGATCGCTTGGGCCGCCCGGGCCGCTCACGTCCGCCCGTGAACGCCTCCGGACATTAGGCGCTGTTGCCACCAGAGTGGCTTCACCACCTCCAGGAGAACGAGCAAGACAAATCCAGCACCAACCGTCACCGCGAGATCATCCAAATGCAGGGGCCCGAAACGGAATAGTCCCTGGGCGAAAGGCCAAAGGAGCGACAGGCTCAATATTGCTGTGACGGCAATCAGCACCCAGACGAGCGCAGGATTCGGCCGGCGGAGGGCCGTGACAAGCGACGCGCTGAAAGAGCGATTTACAAATATCAAGCTGACAATCGCCACCACGAGCGAGAAGAATGCCAGCGCCCGCACCTCTGCCTCCGGCATTCCACGCCAGAGCGCCACGACGAAGACGACGGTCACCAGCACAAAAGCAAAGGCACCCTGCAATAGGCTCCAGCCGATCCACCGGCGCGAGAACAGCGGTTCATCGGGGTCTCGCGGCGGTCGGCGCATTACATCGCCCTCCTCCGTCTCTGCCTCGAAGACGAGCGAACACACTGGATCGATCACCATCTCCAGGAATGCGATGTGGATAGGCCCGAACAATATCGGCAGGCCGAACAACAGCGGCAGCAGCGCCAGTCCTGCGATCGGCACGTGCACAGCAAAGATGAAACCCATCGCCTTACGGATGTTGTCGTAGATACGACGTCCGAGCCGGATGGACTTGACGATCGAGCCGAAATCGTCGTCGAGAACTACGATCGAGGACGCTTCGCGTGCCACGTCGGTTCCGCGTCCGCCCATGGCGATACCGATATTTGCCGCCTTGAGAGAGGGGGCATCGTTGACGCCGTCTCCGGTCATTGCCACTATTTCGCCGTTCGCCTTTAGCGCGTGGACGATACGCAGCTTCTGCTCCGGCATGATCCGGGCGAAAACGGTCGCGGTGCGCAGGCGCAGAGCAAGCGC
>JBGQGS010000088.1:0-9181 GCA_041497555.1 Candidatus Dormibacteraceae bacterium
ACATGTCGGGAAGAAGAAACGCACTCCTAGGCCGGATCAACCATTTTTTGGTTGCCGGGTGTCGGCCAGCGTGACCTGCAGCTGCTTGCGCGCAGCCGCCAACCGGGAGGCGACCGTCTGTTCGGGCACGCCCAGGGAGGCCGCGATCTCGCGGTTGCTGTAGCCGTGGTAGTGGCGCATCACCAGGGCTGCGGCCTGCTTGGTGGGAAGCTTCCGCAGCGCGCGGATCAGATCCGAACGCTCGGCGAGTGCAGCTGGGTCCGGCGACGGCGAGGGTCGGCCCAGGCGCCGGACCAGCTCCCCAGCCTGGCGCAGCCGATAACGCCTCCGATCTGACACGGCGACGTTGATCGCGATCCTGTGCAGCCAGGCTTCGACCGGCGCGTCTGGCCGCCACGAGCTCCAGCCCTTATAGGCGCGTTCGAAGGTGTCCTGCGCACAATCCTCGGCCGCCGCCCGATCCCCCAGCAAAGTGATCAGGGTGCCGAGAATCCTGCGGTACGTGTTCCGGTAGAGCCGCTCAAAGTCGGCCTCCGATCCCGGCTCGTACGGCTCCGGCGCAACCGCCTCTTCGCTTGACTCCGAACGAATGTTCGTCTAACCTCCCTGGCGCAGCATGTCCAGCTTCCCGTCATTCAACTCAAACGACTTCCAAGGGGAGATAACGCTCGACCACGAGTTTCCTGAAGCCTCGGCGAATTTTGCCCCCCTTCCACTCGACTTGAGGCCCGACCTGGTCACCGCTCTGGCCAGCCGCGGCATCCAGCGCCTCTACTCCCACCAGGCCGACGCCTACCGTGCCGTCCGCGAGGGCCGGCACCTCGTGGTGGTGACTCCGACGGCAAGCGGAAAGACGCTCTGTTACAACCTCCCCGTCCTTCAGCGCTTGCTTGAGGACCCTCAAAGACGGGCGCTGTACCTCTATCCGACCAAGGCCCTGGCGCAAGACCAGCTGGCCGAGCTGAGCGCGCTGAAGCACGGCCTGCCGATCGAGCTTCGCGTCGACACATACGATGGCGACACTCCTCCGGGCCGCCGCACCGCGATCCGCGAAGGCGGACACGTCGTGATGACCAACCCGGACATGCTCCATACCGGTCTCCTTCCGCATCACACCAGGTGGCGGCGCCTCTTCTCGAGCCTTGACTTCGTTGTCGTCGATGAGCTCCACACGTACCGGGGGCTGTTCGGAAGCCAGGTCGCCAATGTCATCCGGCGGTTGAAACGGATCTGCGAGTTCTATGGTTCCAAGCCGACCTTCATCTGCGCGTCGGCGACCATCGCCAATCCACTCGAGCTGGCGAAACGGCTGCTCGAGGAGGAAAACGTGGAACTGGTGGAGCGCAGCGGCGCTCCACGCGGGGAACGCCGGCTCATCTTCTACAACCCTCCTCTCGTCAACCGGGAGATGGGCGTTCGTCGCAGCTCGATGCTCGAGGCAAGGCGCGTCGCGGCACCGTGGATCCGCGCCGGCGTGCAAACCATCGTCTTCTGCCGCAGCCGGCTCCAGGTCGAAGTGATGCTCAGCTATCTGAGGCAGGACCTCGCCCCTCGTCTTGACGCGCATCAACGCGTGCGGGGCTACCGGGCCGGATACCTGCCGCTGCACCGGCGCGAGATCGAGGCCGGCCTGCGCGGCGGAGAGATCACCGGCGTCGTGAGCACAAACGCGCTCGAGCTCGGCATCGACATCGGCAGCCTCCAGGCGGCCGTCCTGGTCGGGTATCCGGGGACGATCGCTTCCACCTGGCAGCAGCTGGGAAGAGCGGGACGGCGGTCGGGCTCGATCGGGGTATTCGTGGCGTCTAGCTCGCCCCTCGACCAGTTCATCGTCCGGCACCCCGAGTATTTCCTGAGCGCCGATCCGGAGGAAGGCCTGATCGATCCGGACAATCTGCTTCTGCTCGCCGGGCATCTGCAGGCAGGCCTCTTCGAGCTGCCGTTCGAAGACCAGGAGCGGCTCGGGCGTGCCGACGTGCATGGGCTGTTGCAGCTGTTCGAGGAGGACGGGTCCGCGACGCATTCGGCCGGAAGATGGTTCTGGAGCCGGCAGGCATTCCCGGCGGAAGAGGTGCACTTGCGCCGGATCCTGGCCGACAACGTTGTGATCATCGACACGTCGCATCCCCGGCCGCAGGTGATCGGCGAGATGGACCAGTTCACCGCACCGGTCCTCCTGCACGAAGAGGCCATCTACCTCCACGAAGGCGCGCAGTTCCATGTCGACCGATTGGATTGGGACGAGAAGAAGGCTTACGTGCGTCCTGTCGAGGTCGACTACTACACGGACGCGCTCGCATCGGTGATGGTGCAGGTGCTCGAAACGTTCGACGGTCCGGACTCCCCACCCGACCGTGCCCTCTGGGCAGGGTCACCCTCCCCACAAGTTGGGAGGGAGGGCGTGTCGCGCAGTCATGGCGAGCTGAAGATCACGAGCCTTGCGAGCATGTTCAAGAAGATCCGGTTTCACACCCACGAGAACATCGGGTCGGGCCCGATCCACCTTCCGGAGCAGACGCTGCACACGACGGGTTACTGGATCACGGTCGATGAAGGCCTGTGGCGTTCGCTCGGCCGCGAAACGTTGGAGGCAGGGCTGCAAGGGATGGCGCACTCGCTGCGCCACGTGGCAAGCCTGCGATTGATGTGCGACCCGCGCGACCTGGGTTCGGTCGCCGAGGTCCGCTCGGTCACGACGCGGTTGCCGACCGTGACCGTCTACGAGGTCTACCCCGGCGGCGTGGGTTTCTCGTCGCGCATGTACGAGCTGCATCGCGAGCTGCTCGACAGCGCGGCGGCGCTGGTCCGCGACTGTCCATGCCTGGCCGGCTGTCCTTCGTGCGTCGGCCCGCTGCATCTCGTGGAAGGAGCCAAGGGAGCGTGTCTCAAATTGCTCTCCGCGAGCGCCTTACCCGTCTAGGCTCCCCGCCCAAACCGAGGCCGCAGCAGCCGCGCCGGCTGCCTCGCGGCTTCGAGGAGATCCCCACTCGATTCGGCAAGGCGGTGCTGCGCCAGGAGGTGATCCCACTGCCTCCGCTCGAGCCGCACCCCGGAAACGTCGCGTATGTCGATACCGAGACAACCGGCCTCAGCGGTGGCTCGGGCACGTTGGTGTTCGCCGTCGCGGTCGCGCGTCCAATCGACTGCGGACTGCGCGTGGCGCAGCTGTTCCTGCCGCAGCCCGGCATGGAGGCGGCATTCCTCCAGGCGCTCCGCGAAGAGCTCGAACCGGCGGAGGTGGTCGCCACGTTCAACGGTGGCTCGTTCGACCTGCCGGTCCTTCGGACCCGTTGGGTGATGGCGCGCATGCCAGGTGAGCTCTGCGAGGCGCCACACGTCGATCTGCTCACGCTGGTGCGCGCCCTGTACCGACATCGTCTCGAGAGCTGCACGCTCCGATTGGTTGAAGAGCGAGTCCTGGGCTACGAGCGTGACGACCCAATCCCCAGCTCGCTCGTGCCGGACGCCTATTTCGATTACCTGCGTGCCGGGTCGCTTGAACTCCTTGAGGCGGCCCTGGAGCACAACCGGCTCGACGTGATCAGCCTGGTCCACCTTCACTCGCGACTGCTGGTGCGCCTACAGGGTGACGAAGCGGGCATGGACGCGGCCGACTGGCTCGCCCTGGGGCGTCATCGCTTTCGGCGCGGCGCCCGAGCGGATGGATGGCGAGCGTTGCGCCACGCGACCTCCTTTGCGAACGGGGAGGCCTCCGCGACGGCGGGACTCTTGATCTCCAGGCGTCTTGTAAGGCGTGGCTCGATTGCCGCTGCCGACAGCCTGCTGGGCTGGTTGGAGTCGAGGGCCAAGGAGGACATCCGCGTGTCGATCGCCCGCGCGCGACTCCTCGAGTGGCGGCGGCGCGATCCACACCAGGCGCTGAGCATCGTCGAGGCAGCGCTACAGCGCATGCCTGATCAAGCGCCGGACCTGGAGCACCGCCGGAAGCGACTGCGGCGCAAGGTCGAGTCAGGCCGTAGCGGCGACCGTGGCCGTCGCCGGAAGGGCCAGCTCCGGGACGTTCAACTCGAGGCCCCCATCGTGGACGGCCCGGCCTAGCGCCTCGACAACCGCTGGATCGAACTCCGAACCAGATCCTCCGATCACCTGGTCGAGCGCCACCTGTGGCGTGGCACGCGCACAGCCCCTCCCGGCAGTCAGCGCCTCGAACCTCTCGGCCACTGCCAGGATGCGCGCCAGGACCGGGATGCTCTCGCCGGCCGTGCCGTCGGCCTTGCCGCCGGCGTCCCAGTGATCATGGTGATGGCGGACAGCGGCCACCACCTCGAGCGGGAACTTCGCGCCGGCGACGATCCTCTCGCCTTCCTCCGCGTGGCCGGCCGCCTCGGGGTTCTGCCCTTCGGCGGCGAGCGTCATGTGGCCGACATCGTGGAGGAACGCGGCTGTGCGCAGGTCCTCCAGCTCGTTCGACGGCAGGCTCGATCGCCGGCCGATCGCCTCGGCGATCGACGCCACGCGGCTCGAGTGGCCCTGCGTAACCGGGTTCCGATGATCCACGGCGTGCGCAACCGCCACCATCACCTGCGGGCCGGCCTCGGCAAGCATCGAAACCAGGTTTCCGTCGGCGAGCTCGAGCTCGGTCACGAGCTGCGGGAAGGTGCAGGCGCGGTCTTTGCCCTCGCGTTTCGCCAGGTAGAGCGCCTGGTCAGCCGCCGCGATCAGCTCGCTGGCCGTAAAAGCGTCTTCCGGGAAAGACGCAACGCCGAGGCTGAAGGTCAGGTGCTGGCCCGGTGTGGTCGACACTGCGGCGGCGTGCACCGCGTCCACGATGCGATACGCCAGGCGCTGCGCACCGGTCCCATTGGTGTCGGCGACCATCACGGCAAGCTCGTCACCGCCGTAGCGTGCGACCAGGTCCTGCGCGCGGGCGGCCGCTTTCACGATGCGGGATCCCATCTGAAGCACCAGGTCTCCGTGCTGGTGACCGAGCTCGTCGTTCACAGACTTGAAGTGGTCGAAGTCGATCAGCAAGAGTGAGAGGGGATTGCCCCGGCGGTCGGGTCGGGCAAACGCGGCGTCGAGACGGCGGCGAAACTCTCTCACGTTCGCCAGCCCTGTCAGGCCGTCAGTGGTCGCCTCCTGGCGGCTGCGCTGGTACCGCAGCGCGCTGGCGAGAGTCACGGCAGAGCTGCCTGAAAGCGCGTTCACCGCGAACAGGTCCTGGTTGGTGAAGGTGCCTGCGGACTGCGCGAGGGAGATGATCGCGGTTACGCCCTCCCCCGAGACGATCGGGATGACCAGGCCCCTGCGGTCGGTGGCGAAGACCGCCTCGCCGAGGCTCGCAGCCTGGGAGAGCTGGTGCTCGTCAATCGGCTCATCCTCGGGGGCGGGAGCCAAGTCCCCTTTTCGGTTGGCGCTCGCGACGACAGTGAAGCCTTCCTGCGAGGAAAGGATCAGCCGGCCGCGATCCGCACTTGTCATCTGAACCGCGTTGTCGATCAACACATCGAACACGTCCTTGATGTCTGTGTCGCCGACCAGGCTCATGCTCAGCTCGCGCAGGGAGTCGGCCTGCGCGGCCCGCTCGACCGCTGAGCGCCGTTCACGCTCCAGCTCGCGGGTCATGTACCCGGTGGTAAGAGCCACGACGAGGAAGAGGAACATCTTGCCGATCGTGGCGTTTGGGTCGACGTAGAAGTTGGCCGGGGTGAAGCTGCCGCCGATGAACAGGTAAAGGCACGAGACGACAAGCGCGGAGACAAAGCTCGCGGTGGCCCCGAAACGTACGGCGTTGGTGATCACGGCCAGGAACAGGGCGAGGAAGAACGGGCTGTTGAAACCGTCCGACAGGTAGACGAGCGCCGCCGCGAACACGATGTCGAGTGTCATCGTCGAGAGGCTGAACTGCTTTCCGGGATGGTAGCCACGCACGAGCAGCACGTTGACGACGACGTTCATCAAACCCCATGCAGCGAGAACGAAGTCAATGGTCACCTTGGCTTCCGTATCGGTGTGCGGGTTCACGTTGTTGAGCACGCCGAGCACGATGAGGAACAACCACCGGAAGACGACAGCGACGCGCTCGCCCACCCGACGGCGGTCGGCGTCGAAGGTGGCGTCAATGGCCAGGGCGCGGATGTCCTGCCAGCGCCTGGATTCGCGGGTGCTGCCGGGCTCTTTTTTCATGGTGAGGTGCCGCCCAGCGGGGTTACGTCGCTAAATTACTCGCGTTCACGCGACTGAAAACAGCCTTAACCGCGTTAAACGCGATACACATGGTGCATCCTGGGGTCCGATCGGGTTCAATATGACGGCCGAAATGCGTCGAACGGGCGTTCAGCGCCCTCGCGGAAGCACTCAACACGGTCAGTCGCTGGTCGAGTTCGCGATCTCGTCCATCGTGCTGCTCTTGCTGATGATGGGCCTGCTGGACCTTTCACGAGCCTTCTACTTCGCCGTCAACCTCCAGGGTGCTGCGCGTGAAGGCGCTCGTCATGGTGCCTGGTTCGACACCGCCTCGCGCAGCAACATCTACCTCGACGACCAGGATGTGATGACGGCGGTGAATGCAGGGCTCAGCGGGGCCGGCATCACCTGCGCCGGCCTCAGCTGCTTCGTATCGAGCCCTGGTTGTCTTGCGCCGACAGACGGCAACGTCCACAACAACAAGCCTTACTCGGCGGCGGCTTACCCAGCGGCCACGCAGCAAGTGAACGTATACATCTGCTACACGCAGCCGGGAGGAGCGCAAACAGGCACGGTGGGCTCTCACCCCCTCGACAACTCGTGGCGGCTGGGTGACGTCAACGTCTCGCTCCTGATGAACTTCGCGCTCGTCACCCCGTTCATCCAGAACCTCTTCGGCAACGGCATCCCGCTCACGTATAACGAGCATTTCACCATCCAGGGCAAGCCATGAAAGAAAAGCTCGCGCGATGGTTCCGCAGCCAGAAGTCCCAGGGCATGACGGAGTTCGCGCTCATCGCCCCGGTGATCCTCCTGCTCACCTTCGGGATCATCGATTTCGGCCGCGGCCTGTACTTCTACATCACGCTCCAGCAGGCGGCCAACGAGGGTGCGCGCGTCGCGGTTCGGGCTTCCTACTTCATCGATCCGAACGGCGGATCACACAACTGGCCGACCAACGCAGACGTCGCCGCCGCCGTGCAGGCGCACGCCGTGACGGAGAACCTCGCCAACCCGTGCCCCAACGGGCCGATCCCCAACAACGGCAACCCTGTGGGATCAGCGCTGCTGCCGCCGTCGAACTCCGGGTGGATCTTCATCACCGACCCGAGCCCAGGCGGGACAGGCGTTCCGAACGCACCCCGCGGGCAGATCACCGCCAACCCCGCCGGATGCCTGGCGCCAGTCGCGGCGCAAGGCAACCAGGCCCTCAAGGTGACCCTCTGGTACAACTTCCAACCGCTCACCCCCATCATCCAGCAAGTTGTCGGCAGCAGGATCGTCATCACTGCGTATGCGGTATACCGAGCTGAGTACTCGAACTAAGTCGCCACAGCGCAAGCTGCAGGAGGGCCAGGCGATCGTCTTGATCGCACTGTTGATCCTGGTGCTGTTCGCGATGCTCGGCCTCGCCATCGACTCTGGCCGCGCCTACGTCGATCGCCGCGACCAGCAGGCCGCCGTGGACGCCGCGGCGCTGGCGGCGGGCGACTGGTACGACAACTTGCCCGATCTCCTCACCAGCACCTTTCCGAATTCGAGGCAGGTCTACCAAAACGATCTACATCTCTACTCCGCCCCGACGACGCACTCCACATCAAGCGCGATGGTCGGCCCTGGCTTCAACCTTCCCCAGAACACTTGGGTCGACACGTGGACCGGGGGCTACACCCTGACCATCGTCGCCACCAACACGCAGTTCAACGGGTATCAGTTCACTTTCACGAGCACGCATCAGTTTCCACTCGCCTTCATGCAGATCTTCGGAGGGCCGAGCAACGTGACCATCAATGCCACGGCCACCTCGATCGTCGGCAACCAGCGCCAGACCCCGGCGCTTCTCACTCTGAGCGGCGCCGCCTGCGCGACCCAACTCCAGGGAAATGGCAGCCTGACAGTCCTCGGTGACGTCTACACGAACGGCTCGGTTTGCATCGGTGGCAGCTCCAACCTGGACTTGGCGGGGAACTGCTACAGCGTCATCGCGGCGGGCTCGCAGTGCGCTGCAGCCAGCTACTGGTGCTACAACGCGAGCCCGGGATTCGTGCCTTACGACCCGGCCACGACCGGAGGGTCATGCCGGCCAGGAGACATAGAGGGTGCGCCGATCGTGGGGGCCCCGAGCCTGCCCGATCCTGGGTACACGGCCACCTCCAACGTCTGGTACTCGGGCGGTGGGCTCTCAGGCAACCGCGGCTCTTATACCGAGCTCACTCCCGGCGTGTACAACAACTTCTCCCTGACTGGCGGAGCCGGCTGCTACTTCCTGGACGCCGGGGTCTACACCTGGAGAAACGGCTACTCATCCCACGGCGGGCTCGTCTCCAACGAATTGAAGGCCCCTGATGAGGAGCGGTGGGGCCCTCCTGGTCCAACGGGTCCGGGGACGATCACAGGTGCCGTCACCCAGTTCTGGGGCGGCTGCGCGGGTTCCTTCACGGTGACGGCCGTCCCCGTGGCGTCGGGTAACGGGATGAAGCACCAGGGCGGTCCGGGTGTCTGGGGCGTCGAGCTGACATCGGATCGCTACGACCGGTTCGTCGACCCGAGCAGCACCTTTTCGCCGAACCCGTGCTTCGCCTCGCCAGGGTGCCGGCGCGAAAGCTCGCCCTCCAAGTGCCAGACAGTGGCAACAACGGATCCGCTCCTGCCAGGGGGCCAACAGGGCATCAACATCAACATCACCAAGAACTCGCCAGGGGCGATGTACTACCTGGCGTACATCAACCCCAACGGCTGCGACGGCAACCAGAACGCGTTCTCCTTCGCCGGCCGCTTCCTGGCCCCCGGATGGACGGACGGCGGCGGCCCGCCGGCGGTCGCTTCGGGCCCAACCTGGACAGGAACTCTCGTGAACGGCGTCAACGGCTGGCCTTGCGGCGTCGGTGCCACCGTGTCGATCTGCAACATCGACTACAACAGCCTTTCGCCGACATCCCTCTGCTTCGCCCAGTCGCGCACCACGGGGTGCCAGCCTCCGGACGACGAGTCGCCGCCTCAGTGCTTCGCCATCTGCCCGCCGGCCGCCTCCGTG
>JBGQGS010000089.1:0-9050 GCA_041497555.1 Candidatus Dormibacteraceae bacterium
AGCCCGTGCGTGTGATCGTGGTCGGTGGAGGCGTGATCGGCTGCTCGGCGGCCTTCGCCCTGGCGAGGCGTGGAGTCGAAGTAATCCTGGTGGAGCGCTCTGTCGTGGGATCTGGGGCGTCGGGGGCGGCGGCGGGCATGCTGGCCCCGCTCTCCGAGAGCGACGCGCCCGGAGATTTTGTGGACGTCAGCCTGGCGGCTCTGCGCGGGTTCGAACCCTGGCTCGAGTCCGTAGAGGAGCTCGCGCAGATGAAGGTCGACCTCGTCCGCAGTGGGGTCCTCATGCTCGCCTCGCGGCCTGAGCAAGAGCAGGCACTGCAGGCGCGCCTGGCCTGGCAGCGCGCGTACGACGCCAGCACCGAATACCTGGACGCAGCCGCATTGGCGCGGCTCGCCCCTCATCTCGGCCCGGGCTTCACAGGGGCGCTGCACTACCCGGGCGAGGTGCAGGTCGACGCGCGACGCTACAGCCTCGCGTTGAGCCGGGCGGCCACCGCCGCGGGCGCGCGCGTGCTCGAAGGCACCGAGGTCGCCGCCATATGGACTCATGCCGGGCGGGCCGTCGGCGTGCAGATCGCGGGCGAGCGGCTGGAGGCCGATGCCGTGCTGGTCGCGAGCGGCAGCGATGCCTCGCTCCTGCGTCTCGCCGGGGTGGATCTGCCGCTGGCTCCGATCAAGGGAGAGCTGGTCAGGCTGGTGCCGGCTGCGCGCCTGGCGGGACCGATCATCTTTGCGCCTGGCGGTTACCTGACGCCGAAAGCTGACGGCAGCGTCCTCGTTGGCGCTACGCAGATGCCTGATCGTCACGACCTCGTCGTTGGCGCGGGATCGGTCGCCAGACTGCTCGACTTTGCGTTCGGCGTTGTCCCGGCCCTGAGGGAAGCGAGATTCGCTGAAGCGTGGGCCGGCCTGCGTCCGAGCCTGCCTGACCGCCTTCCCGCGATTGGCCAGGTTCCTCACCTGGACTCCCTCTGGGTGGCGGCCGGCCACCATCGCAACGGGATCCTCCTAGCCCGCTGGACCGGGGAGCGGCTGGCGGCCGCCATGCTCGACGGAGAGCCAATCCCGGAGGTTGTCGCGCCAGGTCGCTTCCAAACTGCAGTGGCGTCGGTGAGCCGGTCCGGCCCATGATCTTCGGAATGGCCGAGGGGATCGGGCGATGCCGGCAGTTGGTCTGATCGCCAACCCGATCGCCGGCACCGACATCCGCCGGCTGGTCGGACAAGCCTCGCCGGTGCCGATGCAGGAGAAAGTGGCGATCCTGCGGCGGGTCCTCAACGGCCTCGCTGCCACCGGCGCCGAAACCGTTTTCTACTTGCCCGATGTCGCGGGCATTGCCCAGGCGGCGGTTAACACCGCCGGCGCCCCTTTCAGGTGCGAGCCGTTGGCGATGCGCCCGGTGGGGTCGGCTGAGGATTCGACGCTGGCCGGCCGCCTCCTGGCTGAAGCAGGCGTGGCCGCAATCATCACGCTCGGTGGTGACGGTACCAACCGAGCGGTGGCGAAGGGCTGCGGCAAAGTGCCTTTGGTGCCGATCTCAACGGGCACCAACAACGTTTTCCCGACCATGATCGACGGCACGATCGCCGGCTTGGCCGCAGGGCTCCTCGCCACCGGTGCTGTGGATGGCGGTACGGTCTGCCGCCAGACCAAGCGCGTTGAGGTCTCCACCGCCGACGACGAGGACTTTGCGCTGATCGATGTCGCGGTGTGCCGAGACCGCTCCACAGGGGCGCGCGCGGTCTGGGATCCGCGCCTGGTGACTGCCGTCGTCATGGCGCGGGCAGACCCCTGGGCGGTAGGTCTCTCATCAATCGGCGGACAGCTCTGCGCGGTGACCGACGACGAGCCGCTGGGACTCTACGTCGAGTTGGGTTCGGGACAGGGCGTTACGACGGTGCTGGCGCCTGGTCTCGTCCTCGAAGTTTCAGTCGCACGATGGAGGCCGCTCGCTCTGGACGAGGAAGTCACTCTCGACGTCGGAGACGGCACCATCGCGTTGGACGGGGAGCGGCAGTTGCGCGTCCGCGGTGATGCGCGGGCGCGGGTCACCCGCGGCGGACCAGTTGTGGTCGACATTCGGGGCGTGCTCGCGGCCGTTCGTCACAGCCAAGGTCAGGGTCAGTGACGGCTCAGTCGATTGGCCCCTGGGGTCCAGGGCAGGGCACTGGTGGCGCCGTCACGACCGATGCGCGCGCCCGACTCAAAGGCCATGCCCACTTAGTCCGCTGCGATCACGTCCCGCGCCGTCCTTCTTCGTGACCTTCGATTGGCCCGCAAAACGAGGGGCCGGAGCCACCACAACCGGACGCCGCGTACGACGCGCCACAGCCGCGGCAGCTCCGGCAGCAATGTCTTCGCCGATCCAACTCAAAGCGCGCGTGCCGATCACAATCAAGTCCGCCCCAGTTGTGATCGCCTCCCGTGCAACCTCGGGAGCGAGTCCTCGCCGGTCGGGAATCAAGCGTGCCTGAACCTCGATGCCCGCTTGCTCAAGTGCGATAACCGCCTTGCCTACCACCTCTTCGTCAGGGGTGAGGGCTGATGAGGGCCGCATAGTCTCAGCCTGAGTGCTGACGACGCCGCCCACACACACAACCTCAACTGTGGCTTTGAGTGCGTGGGCCAGTTCGATGGCCATCGCCACCGGCTTGTTGGGGTCGCTCCTGCTGTCGATTGCCAGCACGATCCGTTTGGGCGAGACCTTCGTCATTGCCCCGGTCGGTACGATAACCACCGGACAGCTGGCGCCCCTGGCGACTTCTTGACTGACGCTGCCGAATAGCATGCCGGCCAACTCGCTGCGCGCTCGCGAGCCCATGACGATCAAGTCAGCTCCGATGCGCGTCGCGGAGGCAAGGATTTCTCGATCGACCTCGCCAGGTTTGGAGCTGCGCACGTTTCCCTTCGCCTGGGCACCGGCAGTCACCAGCTCTTTCACGACGTCGTCGACCAGCTCACGCACCGCCTCGTACTCACGCAGATGCTGGTCCCTTGCTTCTTTGTGCTGCGGTTCGGGTACGACCACGCTAAGGACCGTGACCTGCACCTTGAGCTTGGGAGCGACATGGCTCGTCAGTCGCGCCGCCTCCCATGAAGGCGCCCCGCGATCGATCGCGAGCAGGATGTGCTTCATGACCCGAGGTTAGGCCCGCGCTGCCCATACGCCAGAGTCCCGCGACCCGGAGCTGACGGGTCGTTCGACCTATCACGTAATCGGCCGTTAGTCAACTCGATTTGGGAACCCTGAACGAGCTATCTCAGCCGCGACCACTTAGCCGGGCGACTGCTCATTCATGGCTGCGACAAGTAGCCACGTAGCAACCGATGTAGCAACCCGGGTCGGTTCGTTTGGGCACTCGCCGGTTCGCACGCGTAGAGTCCAAGGGTGGGCGGTCGAACGGCTGCCCAAGCGTGCCGCCAGACGTCAAGCCCCCGCTGGGGTCGCCCTATGGGCGAGGAGGTTGCCGTGTACGGAACCGTAGCCAAGATGAAGCTGAAGCCGGGTGCTGAAGAAAAGATCATGCAGCTGATGGAGGGATCGCAGGTCGGCCGCGAGGGCCACGTCGCGACCTACGTATTCAAGTCCGACGCCGACCCGAACGTTCACTTCGTCAGCACCATTTTCGAGAGCAAGAGCGCGTACAAGAAGTTCGCGGATTCACCGGAGCAGGACAAGCGCTTTCGTCAGATGAGGGAGCTGCTGGCTGCTGACCCGGAATGGCACGACGGAGAGGTCATCCACCACGACTCGAAGGTCGAAGCGACCCGCTAAGCGACTTCCGTTCTCAATCGTGCAGGCACGGATGGCGGCGGGTGACCATCAGGGCAAAGTTGGCGGTAGCAACCGGACCATACATCCGGAAGAGGGAGGCGAACATGAGCACAGGCACAGTGAGCAAGCTGGAGGCGCGTTCCCACGACAAACCGGACGAAGTGCGCAGGCCGGACAAGGCGACCGTGGAGGTGAACAACCTGGGTGACTTCACGATCGGCAGGTTCACTTTCCAGCCGGGATGGAGCTGGTCGTCTTCGATCAAGCCGGTGGCGAAGACCGAGCACTGCGAGAAGACCCACGTCGGCTACTGCGTCTCAGGCCGGTTGGAGACGTGGATGACGGACGGCACCCGGATCACGATCAAGCCCGGCGACTCATACACGATCCCGCCGGGGCACGACGCCCGCGTCGTGGGTGCTGAGCCGTTCGTCGGCATCGAGTTCGCCAGCGCCGCGACGTATGCCAAGCGCTGAAACCCCGTCTTTCCTTGGGTGATTTCGTGACTCTCGCGTTATGTCCTGAAACCCCAACGCCACCCTAACGATCTTCGTGTCAACGGCGTTTTTTGAGGCGCGAGATGACGCGAGAAACCTACACGCCGACGACGCTCTGATGGCGATACGATGGGAGAGCCCAGTTTGAGTTGAAATGGAGGTTAGGGGATGCCGCTCTACATGGATATTCATCACAAGATAGATGGCCTGACGGCGGAAGCGATCAAAGGAGCTCACGAGCAAGACGTGAAGGTTCAGGAAAAGCACGGAGTGAAGTACCGCAAGTACTGGTTCGATGAGGGCTCCGGCAGGGCGTTCTGTTTGGTCGAGGCGCCCAGCAAGGAAGCCGCCAATGCGGTGCATCGCGAGGCCCACGGGTTGGTGGCGGATGAGCTCATCGAGGTGCAGGAAGGGGCCTAAACAGGCCGGGCGCAAACCTGCGGTTGCCCTGTCCGCTACAGGAGCCCTTTCCTTTCCTCGCCTCGCCCCACTTCCGCGCCGACTTTGCCGTATCGCAGTTCGAGTAGTCCGGGGGCGGCGATGTTGGCTGGCTTACGGACAAACTCGGCATTAACTGGATGGTCAGTATCGACAAGGTGTAGCGCCGGAACACCAGCTACTCATAGCGCGGCAGTGGCGCTTGGTGGTGGAGGCTTCCTACACTCAGCTCATGCCGATGACTACGTTCGACCGAGTTGTTGGCTTGCGCCTTCTCGCCGCACACCAATTCATCTATGAACTCTCAGGCGGTCGGGTCGGTGAGCGGCTTGGTCGCGTGCCCATGCTCTTGCTGCACACGACCGGACGGAAGACCGGACGGCCGCGCACGGCGGCGCTGCTCTATCACCGTGACCGAGACGACTACGTCGTAGTCGGTTCAAAAGGCGGCAGTGACACCCCGCCTGCCTGGCTACTCAACCTGAAGGCGATTCCGGATGTAGGGGTGCAAGTTGGCACCAAGCGGTTTCGGGCCAAGGCTCGGGTTGCATCCGGTGAAGAGCGGCGCAGGCTTTGGCCGGAAGTAACAAGGCTCTGGCCCCAATACGACCGCTACCAGTCGCAGACTCGTCGCTCGATTCCGCTGGTCATCCTCACGCCGCCACGTTCTCAATGAGAGGCGCTAGAGACATCTGACCGCGGCCTAAAGGCCCTGCCGAGCGGTGACTAAGCGCCCTGTTGGCGCGACCCGCTCAGGACAACAATGCGCACAATGCTGCCTATCGAGCTCACCAGGCCTTCGACGCTCTCGAGGCGCGTTCGTGTCGCACTTGTAGCGTGGCTGGCGATGCTGGGACTGGATTTCCTGCTCAATGGAGCCCTTTTGGCCGGCATGTACCAGGGAGAAGGCACCTTCATCCTTGCGCCTGCAGAAGCCTTTCGCAGGATTCCCCTCGGCTACCTGGCATTCCTGATCGTTGCACTCGGCATTGTCGAACTCGCTTATCGCCTACGAGTCACCCAGATCGCCGATGGCGTGCGCCTCGGCCTCGTGATCGGTGGCGTCTTCGGCGCAACGTGGGGGTTAAGCCTCTATTCGATCGCCACACTCGGAGCTCAGGTCGCGCTCGCATTCGCCCTTGTCTGGTTTGCGCTTCTCTTATTGGCGTCGGCTGTTGCGGCGGCAGGCCTCGCACAAAGTTCTCTGCGTAGACTCGCCCTCGGCGTGGCCGCTTTTGATGTCCTCTGCGCCGTGACGGTCATCGCACTTCAGAGCTTGGGCGTGGTTCCGACAGTAACGCTGTAACGCTGCGTGAAGGCCACAGGTTGTTTCTGCGGTTCTATTGGCCGTCTGTAAACGAGCGCAATCAGCCCAGGTGATCGCTCGGAGGGATCACCTCCACAGACCACGTGATGTGCCCCGGATTGTTCGGTGGGGATTCGCCCGACGGCTTTAGGACATGCAACACGCCTGACGGGCGTCCCTGCATGTCTCTGACCGGGATGTGGTGAACTACCACGGGTCGCCACTGGGAATGCGGGCCCGCCCCCGGCACGAGCATTTGCACGGCGGGTGGTCCGGACTGGAGGCCCCACCCCTGAACAAGTGGGCAGTCCGCCGTACATATGAGTTCGCCAGTGGGCAGACAACCGCGTACCACGGCCGCGCAGCGACGTCCGACGACCTGGCTGGCCGAACGGCCGAGAAGCCAGGCTGCTTCCTTGTTGCAGCTGACCACGATGCCTCCGGTGTCGACGACCAGCGCGGCATCTCCGATCGCATCCGTTGAGATGATGTCGAGACGAGACGGAGACTCAAACACCCTCATGGTTTTGCCCTCGACGCGGAATCCGCGCCATCGTTTACTGGTTGGATTTTCCGGCTGGAGTTGAGCGCGGCGGAGGGCCGTTAGGCCCCCTAAAACCGGGATCCGAACGACGGTGGTCCCGGGCCTCAGACCACCTTTCGTGGCGACTGGGCCTTCACGCCGCCGCCTCCCGCCGCATCACCAGGATCCGCGTCCGGAGCAACCGCGCGACGAAGTTGACGAGCGGGATCAGGCGCTTGAAGTAGGGCGGGTACTCTGCCGGCTCGAGACGGCGGAAGCCGAAGCGCTGGTAGTAACCTTCCAGCTCGCGCCGGCAGGTCAGGTGGAGCACGACGCCCCGCTCGCGCGCGAGCAGCCTCTCGATGAGCGCACGCCCGATGCCCCGGCCCTGATGCGCGGGCAGCACGGCGATCGAGGCCAGCTCCCGGCTGCCGTCCCCGTGCGCCTTGACCTGGCCGACCCCGACGATCGCGCCGCCTTCCTCGGCCACCACGAAGTTTGGCCACTGGAGGCTCATGCGGTTCAGGTTTGCCTCCTTGATGAGCCGGCGGATTGTGGGCTGGTCCGCTTCGGTCGCGGGGCGGATGGTCACGAGTCCAACCACAGTAACGGCCGCGCCACGCGCGCTGCGACGCGGCCGCAGATTTCGGGACCGCTCAGCCCTTTGCCGCTCGACTCCGCGCGACCAGGATCCAGACGCCGATTACGATCAGCACCAGCGGCGACCAGAGTCCGACGTCTCGAATCAACCCTTCGTTCTGGGTCGCCATCCCGCCGGAGATCAGAAGCATCGCAGCGCCGGGCACCACCGGCCACCAGCGCGCTGTGACTCGCGTCACCAGGACGTCGACCGCGTAGATCAGCAGGAAGGCCGAGCCCACCGGCCAGAACGACGTAGATCCCGCTGTCGCTCACGCCCACCAGCCAAGCGGCGAGGATGCCGCTACCGAGGCCGGTCAAGATCCCGCACCAGGAAGCCATAGGTGCGGGTGATCGCGTAGGCGGCCATGAACGCGAGCCCGATGCCGAGCGGGACCGCTTCGCCGACGTTCCTCGGCCGAGAACACTCACATCTAGAGCGCTGTGGCGCCACGATTCGTTGCTGAAGCTTGGGCGTTTGAGCCAGATATTGCCAATTGGGTATAATGGTTCCCAATGACAAAATCGGAGGTCGGGCTCATTCTCGCTGATGCGAGGCGGCGCTCTGGGAAGACCCAGGCACTGCTGGCCGAAGCGATGGGAACGACGCAACCCGCGATCGCCCGAGCGGAGGCGGGATATCGTATGCCCACGCTCGGGCTCATCGATCGGTGGGCTCGTGCGACCGGAGCGCCAATTTCTATCAAGCTTGGTGAGACCCGGCCAGAGATGCAACGTGCGGCGGATCGGCGCGCCATGGTGCGATCCGTGCTGGGTCCCGGCCGCTTCAATCCATGGGATCGGAACCCGGCTCCGGTTGAGGCGGAGTTGCTGGAAAGAGCCGGCCTGGGCCGGCAGAAATTTGAGCGATTGAGACGACCTCTTGGCCAAAGACGCAAGGCGCGATCAGCAGCGGGCTAGGTCACTTCTACTTCAGATCCCAAAGGCGAGGTCTGGGCTGCGCCAGCGCCTCCTCCTGGCTGCAGCCATGACGATGCTGTTGAGCAAAGCGCCAATCGTTGTTGGCGGAACCGCCGAGGAATATTGGGCCGGCGGCGAGTATCACCCGACTGACCTCGACCTCTGCCCACGGCTCTCGCCCAGTGACCTCAAAGCTCTGGCAGCTGTGGGGCTGCACAAGCGTGGGCGACATTGGGTCCGAGGCGATCTGCCCGTCGCCGTGGAGTTTCCGGGATCAGGCGACGACATCGGGAGGACTGTCGTCGTGAAGGTCAGTGGCGTTTCGATCCTGATGATCAGTTGTGAGGACCTGTACATGGACCGGCTCCGTCAAGCCACGGTGTCGTGGCCACGTGAGGGTGTCAGTTTCGACAGCGCATTCGAGATCGCCCTGACCAATTACATAAGGATGGACTGGGACCATATCGGCGACCGCATCAGAGTGACTGTCTCGACCGAGCGAAGCGTCGGCATCGTTATGGTCGGCATCAATCGCCGGGTACGATCGCGTGCGCGCCGTGCGAATCTTGATCTGGCTGGCCGGCGGAACTGATGCGTCCGCGAAGGTCTCTGTCCGTTACCCACGGTCCCGACTTACGTTGGGTGTGTTGATGAGGCATGAAACCAGGGAACCAATCCTCGTCCCGGCGCCTTTCCTGATTCCGCGACGCAGGCCATTAATAGCGGAGCTTCATCGCGGTGCGTCGGTGCGCTGGGCAGCCACATTTGCATCCACCCTCATGTTCGCGGGCTGTGCTGGCGTCGGCGGAGCGGCTATGCCTCAAGTGGGGGTCAAGATCGCGGGGGCGAATGTCCCGACGGCGATGGGTTCCTACTGTTGGTCGAGCGTTGGCCACGGTGAGTGTGCCGACATGGCCTCGATGGAGGCTGTGATCCAGGCGCGCGGCCTTTC
>JBGQGS010000090.1:0-9042 GCA_041497555.1 Candidatus Dormibacteraceae bacterium
CACGGACGTCAGCTGCAGCCCGTGCAGCAGCGGAGTGCCGTAGTAGTAGAAGGCCGACAGGCGGAGCGTCGCGTCCGGCCAATTGAGCTCAGGTCCGATGAAGCTGATGACAAACCAGATCACGAGCACGAAGCTCAGCAGCCCGGTGTCGGCCGCCGTGCGCAGCCACCCCGCCGCCAGGTAGCCGATGGCGGCGATCAGCAGACCTAGCGGGATCATGCCCAGCGTCGCCGCCGCCAGGTTGCCCGGATCAAGCTTTAGCCCTGTGGCCGCTGCCGCGACAGCTGACGCTAGCAATGTGATCACGGCGATTGCGACCGTGGCTGTGGCGAGCGCGGCGAAACGAGCCAGGAGGACCCCGAGGCGTCGCTGCGGCGTCGCGAGCACCAGCTCGAGGCGGCCGTCCTGCTCATCGGCGGACCAGCCGTTGACCTGGGTGACCGCGAAGGCCATCAGGAACAGGGGCAGGAAGAAGAACATCGCGCTCAGGAAGCCGGCGTTGAGACTGGCGTCACCTCCGCCCATGTTCTTGATCAGGTTGATCATGGTGGGCGAGCTGGACAGCAAGGCGGACAGCCTCGCCTCCATCTGCTGGACGACGACAACCATCCAGACGGCCCACCCCGCAATGCCAAGCGTCCACCAGAACGCCGGCATCGCGATCATGCCCACGCTGCGCGCGTAGACGGAGCGCAGCGACCAGTCTCCGACGGGCAGGGCTCGACCCGCCTGGCGCTCCGGCAGGCGCAGCCAGCGCGGCAGCGGCACCGTCCCCCCGACGTCGCGGTGGACGAAGAGCCACGCAGCAGCCCCGCCGAGGACCGCGGCCAGGGCGAAAAGGATGACCATCGCACCGGCGTCGGCGCCGTGGCTCGGTACCAGCGGCTTGCTCAGGTTGTAGTAGTAGACGGGGGAGAGGCGCGAGATCCACTCGCTGTTGGGAAGGACGCGGTGAACCATGTCCAAGACGATGAAGATAAGGAGAAGCGCCGCCGTCCAGCCCGCCGCCGGGCCTCGCTCCTGGGTGAACTGCGAGATCAGCAGCGCCAGGGCGCCGATCACAGCGCAGATCAGAGCGAGGTTCAGGCCGAAGAGGAGAGCGTCAGCGAGGCCGAAGTCGCCGCCGAACTTCTTGCCGCCTGCGAACGCCAGCAGCCCGATCAGCAGGCCCATGGCGAGCAGAGCAGTCCACATCGCCGCCAGCTTTTCGAGTGCCACACGCAGCCTCGGGTGCGGAAGCGAGAGAAGCACATCGAGCGAGCCGCGGTCCTCCTCGCCGCGCAGCGTTCGGCTGCCGGCCAGAAGAGGCCAGATGGCGATCAGGAAGATGAAGATGCCGATCTTGAACGTCGCGTAGCCGCCGATCGTGTCGACCGCGATCGCGTCGGCGTTCCAGGCGAAGGTGGCGGCCAGGCTGACCAGCTGCTCCCGCGCTTGCGGGGTCGTGACCAGCGCGTTCACGCTCGCCATCGGTGACACCACCACCAGCCCCATCCCGATGCCCCAGCCAAGGATCGCGACCCGGTAGTCGCGGAGACTCTTCAGGAAAACGCTGCTAAGCCACACCGTGGGCCTCCTTGGCGCGAGGGCCGTCCGCCTCGTAATAGCGGAGGAAGATGTCCTCGAGGCTCGGCTCATAGCTGGTCAGGGAGACGACCGTATACCGCGCAGCCGCTTTGATCACGGCATCCGCAGGCCCCTGCATCGCCAGGCGAACGGCATGCCCTTGGTTCAACGTCTCCACCTCCACGACACCGTCCACCGCTTTGAACGTCTCGACGGGAATCGCATCCGCGAACGTGATCGTGATCTCGTAGCGCTTGATGGCTTTCACCTCGGCCACGTCACCAATCCGCACCAGACTCCCGTCGCGGATGATGCCGACTCTGGTGCAGGTCTTCTCGACCTCGCTCAGGACGTGCGACGACAGAAATACAGTGCGTCCTTCATCGCGCGCCCCTTTTACCATCCGATCGAACTCCTGCTGGTTGAGCGGATCGAGGCCGCTCGTCGGCTCGTCGAGGATGAGCAGGCGCGGGCGGTGCATGAAGGCCTGGATCAAGACGACCTTGCGCTTGTTTCCGGTCGAGTACTGACGGAACTTGCGGGTGGTGTCGAGATCGAAGCGCTGGATCAACTGCTTGAGGTAAGACTGGTCGACGCCTCCGCGCAGGTGCGCGAAGTACTCCAGTATCTGTCCGCCGGTCAGGTTGGGATCGAGCGCGGGCTCGCCCGGCAAGTAGCCGACGAAACGCTTGATCTCCAGGGACTGCTTCCAGCAATCGAGCCCGGCGATCCGCGCGGTGCCGGCGTCGGCGCGCAGCAGCGCCATGAGCACCCGGATGGTCGTCGTCTTGCCCGCACCGTTCGGGCCCAGGAAGCCGAACACTTCGCCCTCCTCGACGTGGAAGGAGACCTCGGCGATGCCGCGCTTGCCGCGGTAGCTCTTGGTGAGTCCGTCCACCTCGATGATTGCTGCCATCTATGCCTCTTCTCAGTCGAACCAGAAACGCAGGGTCGGCTCATCCGTGAGCGTAAGCGACCCCTGCGGAATCCCCAGGATCCTTTCAAACGCCTCCGTGTATACCGCGACGGCTCGCTGCACGACCTCGAAGGTGATGGTGCCCGCCTGGCGGGCGATGAAGTGATCGATGGCCAGCTCCTGAACGCCCTGCATAAGCAACACGCTACTAGAATCCGGGCCGATGCCGAAGGCCGCCGAGATCCCGCTCTCCGACCACCTCAGGAGGATTCCGGCGTCCGTGCGCCCGACTGTGGAGGCTGCAATCAGGACGGTCAAGGAGGCCTCCCCGAAGGCAAGCGAGATCACCTACCGCAGCCAGCCATCGCGCTCGACGGGAGCCATGTGGAAGATCGTTCGCTACGCCGTCGACGGCGCGAACGTCGTCGGTATCGGCACTTACCCGAGCCATGCGACCCTGTTCTTCTACCGCGGTCGCGAGCTCGACGACGGGAGCGGTCTGCTTCAGGGCGGCGGAAAGAACTTGCGGTTCATCACGCTGCGCGCGCCGGCCGACGCCGATCGGGCAGTCGTAAAGCGGCTGATTCGGAAGGCGTTCAAGCTCGGCGGCGCCGACCCGTCAGGCATTAAGAGCTAGCGTCCGGCTTTCCTGCTGCGGTTCAGCCACCGGCTATCGCGCCCACGATCAGGTACGGCTCTCGCCCAGTTGCGACCGCGTCGGGCAGTGGGGCGTCAGGCGACTCATCGGAAAAGTCCTCCTCGCAGGCGAAGAACCTGAGCAGCGGGCGTCGCCTCTTTGTGTTCGGGTCTCGAATGGTGCCGCGCAGCGCCGGGTATCCCGCCTCGAGCGCATCGAGTACCGAGCGCTGGGTGACCGGGCCCTCGACCCGGAGCTGCACCTCCCGACCGACGCTTGCGAGGGTGCGCAGGTTTGCCGGCAGCACGACCCGGATCAAGCCAGTGTCTGCACCTCCACCGAGAGCACCGACGGCAGATCCCTCACGATCGCCGTCCAATTGTCTCCGGCGTCGGCCGACGCATATACCTGGCCACCAGTGGTGCCGAAATAAACGCCGCACGAATCAAGCGAGTCCACGGCCATGGCGTCGCGGAGCACGTTGACATAGCAATCGTGCTGTGGCAGTCCCTTGGTGAGCGCCTCCCATTCGTTGCCACCAGTCCGGCTGCGATACACGCGCAGCTTCCCATCGGGGACGAAGTGGTTCGAATCGCTGGTGATAGGTACGACGTAGACGGTATCCGGCTCGTGCGCGTGGACGTCGATCGCGAATCCGAAGTCGGTCGGCAGGTCGCCACTGATCTCGTGCCAGGAGTCGCCGGCGTCGTCGCTGCGCATCACGTCCCAGTGCTTCTGCATGAACAGCACATTAGGACGGCGCGGATGCATGGCAATGCCATGGACGCAATGACCGACCTCGGCATCGGGGTCTGGGATGTACTCGGATCGCAACCCACGGTTGATCGGTCGCCAGGTTCTGCCGGCGTCATCGCTCCGAAAGGCACCCGCGGATGAGATGGCCGTGAAGATGCGGTCCGGGTTGGCCGGATCCAGGATGATCGTGTGCAGACAAAGGCCGCCGGCGCCAGGGTGCCAGGACGGAGCGGACTCATGGTTGCGCAGCCCAGACAGCTCCTCCCACGTCTTACCGCCATTGATGGACCGGAACAGCGCAGCGTCCTCGACCCCGGCGTAGACCGTGTCAGGGTCGGTCAAGGATGGCTCGAGGTGCCAGGCGCGCGCGAACTCCCAGGGATGATCCGAGTTGTCGTACCACTTGTGCGTCCCCGGCGCCCCAACGTATTGGAACTCGTTGCCCATCGCCTGCCAGGTGACGCCGCCATCGTCTGACCGTTGAAGCACCTGCCCGAACCAGCCGCGCGATTGCGATGCATAGAGCCGGTTCGGATCAGCGGGAGAACCGTTGACGTGGTAAACCTCCCATCCCGCGAAGTCCGGTCCATTGACTGTCCAGTTCTGGCGCCGTTCGTCGGACGTCAATACAAACGCGCCCTTCCGGGTTCCGATCAGGAGACGTACCGTCCTCATGCTCCCTCCATCTCGCATCACGCATCACAGCGGGTGGCCAGGTGGCCGTCGCTCCAGCCGCTCATTTTGCCTTAGGGCCACCACCCTCAGTCAAATGCTGGTACGGGCGGACGGGTCGACCGCTGTCTTGAGGCAAAGCAGTCGCGCTAGAACTACTGACCGCGAGGATGACCAACCAGCCCGCATCCCACACGAGCTGTGGAATCGGTTGTCCGAAGTCGATGGTCTGCAGGGTGGCAACGCCGGCCAGCAACCAGAGGCGGTGCCACAGCGGCGGTGCCGAGCGCAGGACCAACCAGGCGGCCAGGATTAGCCCGACGTAGTCGTACTGGTGAAGGTGGAATGCGAAGGCAAGCGATCCGACGATACCCACCGCGAACACCAGGTTCAGGTCGGCCCGCCTGCGCCACGCGATCACCAGCGCAGCCGCTCCCTGGATCGCTTCAAGGGCATACGAAAGGGGACCAGATCCGAACAGGTACGCGAGGGTATAGAGGGATTGGCCCGGGTCGGTCTGGCCATACACCAGTGCTTGCCACCAATTGTTGAGACCCGACGGTCCGAGGGCAAGCACGAAGGCGGCGGCGAGCAGGCTGCAGCCCGCCGCCCAGCTGATGAACGGGCGATAACGACCGCTGGCCGCGAGGGCCAGAGGTACCAGGATCACCGTGTGTGGCTTGATCGCGGTGGCGACGGCAAGCACCACCCCGGCGGCCACCGTCCGGTCCTTCAGGGAAAGCCACCAGGCGGCGGCCACCAATGCGAGCAGGAGGGTCGACGGTTGGCCGAAATAGAAGGCGTCCAGCACGGGCCAGATGGCCATGGCCAGCAGAAGCAGCGCGACCTTCCTGAAACCGGAGTACGGAGCCGCGATGTACCACGCCCACAGCAGGGCGGCAAGCGACAGCGCGCTCCATAGCCCGTAGGCGACCGGCAACGGGAGCACGGTCAGTGGCACGATCAGCCAGGCCAGAAGTGGTGGGTGGATGAAAGGCACCGATGAGTCGATGTAGTTCTGTCCGGCCGGGAAGGACGCCGAGAGGGAGCGCAATGTCGAGACGTCGTAGATGCTCGACCACCCATCCCGAAGGCCAGCCTCAGCTGCGACGTAAAAGATCCTGAAGTCCGGGTGCACCGGTTGCCGAACGAAGAGAGCAACCCAGGTGCCGAGGTCGTACAGGGCGCCCCACCCAGCGACCACGGCGGCCGAGGCAAGCCAGAGGGGGGGGCGCGCGGGCCGCGATGCCGGATGACTCACTAAACGCGGGTATTCTCCATCACGCGGCGGCTAGGTCGGCGTGATCGTCTCGTCCCACATCTGGACGTCGGCGCCGTCCGGGTGGTCGTTCACAAAGTCGAATGGGCGCACCAGCTCCCTCAAAGCAAGCTCGTAATGGAAGGTGCCGGCGTCCTTCGCGGATCCGATGATCAAGAACGATGCGGTTGCGCCCGCGCCGACGTCGCCGCAATCGAACGCCGATGCATCCGGGGCCAGCGTGCAGCCGCCCAGGTCGGACACCGTGTGGTGCTCGTACCACTTGTCCGCGGTCATGAAGACGAGGCCGAGGTGAGGTATGGCGGGCCCGGTGTTGGTCAGCTTGACCAGGAGTTGGGCGCGCCCCCCGACGGCGACGCTCAGGGTGGCCGACGTCTCGACCGTCGCGGTGAGCGGCGTCGGGTCGGCGCACCCGGCCACCATGAGCACCATGGCGACCAGGCCTCCCACCTTCATGCGCTTCCTCAACCTCTCGCTAGGCGAAATCGATGAGCGAATATTCTGGGCGCCTTGCACCATGAGGAGACGCGCGTAACGTCCGGCCGGCGCAGTTCGTTTCAATCTCACGTGAGGAGGGGGTTGGTACTCGCAGGAGCGCTGCTGGCGGTCGCCGGCTGCACGCCCAACGGCCCGGCGGTGGCTCATTCCAGTGCTTCGCCCACGCCTTCGGCGAGCCCGACGCCAAGCGCGTCGCCGACTCCATCACCAAGCCCGTTGCCGAGTCCTTCGCCTTCGCCCTCTCCTTTGCCGAGCGCGGCCCCAGTGCCCGCATGGGCGGCCATGCACGGGAGCTGCCCAGGGGCGCCGGCGACTGCGGAGGCTTTGCTGGTGATGCAGGGCTCGACCACCACGATCCTCGCCGATGTCACAGACCCCCGCAACCCACGCACCATCTGCACGATCACCGGTTCGTGGTCGCCGCAGCTGGTGACGCAGACGATGATCTCGTGGTCGGCGACGCAGGGATCGCCGAGCACGCCTGGTGACAGCGTGGTCGCGGTCCTCGACCTGTTCACGGGCACCTCGACGGTGGCCGCGAGCTGGACGGGCGGCGGTTTCATGGATGGGCTCCATGCGTGGAGTCCCGACCGCGGCTTCCTCACGTACGTCACGTCCAACGCGAGCGCCGTCAACCTGCACCTGCTCAGCGGCGGCGGCGACCGGGTCCTCTCGACATTAGGCGCCGTTCCCGGACGTGGAGCGAATCCCAGCGAAGACGACGCCTACCTCGGCTTCTCGCCGGACGGCGGGTACTTCGCGTTCGTCCAGACCTTCACTTCGTCTGGCGACCACCTCCAGATCCGTCACACGACGGACGGCAGCGTCGCCTACTCGCAGGCGCTGGGCACGATGGCCACGTGGGGCAGCACTGGCAGCCGCCTCTACTTCCGCGCGCCGATCGGCACGGTGGTCAGCCTGTGGGACTCGAGCGGAGGCGCCTCGCAGGCTTTCGGCCAGCCGCTCGCGTGGATCCGGCCGCGCGCCGACGCTGGCGACGACAATCTCGCCTTCACGGTCCGGGACTCTGCGGGCACACCGCACGTCTGGGTGTACGGCCACGGCGGGCGCAGCGGCGGCGAGCTGCCCAACGTCCGCTCGGCGCCGGTGTGGCTCAACTCGACCGCCGTCTTCTACGTCGAGGAGGCGCCGTGCGGAAGCGCCTGTGGCCCCGGCCCGGCAACCCAACCGGACGGCAAGACGTTCACGTATGACGTCGGCCTGCAGGCCGAGACCGCCTCGCGGATCAGCCAGGCCCTGGGCGCCTGGCCGAGGCCTGGCCAAACATGACAACAGACGGCATGCGGGGTGAGATCATGGCGCTGACCATGGACAGCACATCACCAGTTGCTGAGCACGTCGCGCCTCAGCCGGACGAGGCCTGGTCGCCGCCACCTGAGATCACGGCCCTCAGCTCGGGCCGGGCGTCGATCTACGTTCCTCGCAAGCGCCGGCTCTGGACGGCCACGCTCGCCGCGGCCTTGCTGGTGACAGCGGGCGGCCTGGGCATTCTTTATGTCGACGATACCAACTACCAGAACGCCGATCGAGCGCTGACGATCCAGAACGAGTCGCTCACCGGGCGGAACCAGAACCTACAGACAGCGCTGACCACGACACAAGCCAAGCTGACCGCCTCACAGAGCCAGGTCAGCAGCCTGGCCGCACAGCTGGAACACCCGACGCTCGGCATCTGGAACGTCCCCGAAGCGATCACGGGCTCGAGCTACTACCTCGCGGCCGGCGTTCCGGACACATTCACCTACCACTTGAAGCTCACGTCCAACGGTCCGATGTCAGTCAGCATTCTTTCGATCCACCAGTTCGGGGACGCGGTCCGGTGCGTGGAGACTGGAGTCGGCACCACCAATTACTGCATGCACCACTCAGGAAGCGCGTGGGGTCAGCTCAACACGACGAGCGTTAACTTTGATTTCCACCTGGCGGAAGGGTGTGCCGCCTACCTGGCCGTGATCACATCCACCGGGTCCATCACCGTGACGCCGGACGTCAGCGTCACCTACAACCCGGCATCGGCAGCGACGGGCGCCTGCGCCTGACCGACCAGCTTCGCTTCCCCCGCAAGGGGGAAGTCTCCGCCGAAGGCGCGGACGGTGGCATTCACTTCCCCGCTTGCCAGGGAAGTCGGCGCAGCGCCGCATGGGGCGTCCCTTAAGCAAAAGCGCGTAAGACAGGTGGTTACAACTGTAAGTTAGGCTATCCTACCTTTGATGATAGGCACGCCCGCGAACGAGATTAGGGTCACCTAGTGGCGATGGTCGAACAACTCGAACGCCGCAGCACCTTCACCCGATCCCAGGAGGATTACCTCAAGGCCCTGTACCAGCTGCACGGCGACCAGCGCCCGGTGCCGACCCGGGATCTCGCCCAGCGCCTCGGCATCTCGTCGCCAAGCGTCAGTGAGATGGTCACACGTCTCAGCGCCCAGGGCCTCGTCGAGCATGACCGCTACAGGGGCCAGCAGCTCACCCGCGAGGGCCGTAAGGTCGCCCTCGAGCTGGTCCGGCATCACCGCCTGCTGGAGATGTTCCTGGTCCAGGTCCTCGGCTACAGCTGGGACGAGGTCCACGACGAGGCCGAGCGCCTCGAACACGTCATCTCGGAACGGATGGAGCGGCGGATCTTCGAACTGCTCGGCCGCCCGGAGCTCGATCCCCACGGTCATGCCATCCCGACGCTCGGCGGCAAGGTCCGCCC
>JBGQGS010000091.1:0-9037 GCA_041497555.1 Candidatus Dormibacteraceae bacterium
AGCATGCGCGGCCGCGCCAGGGCGGACGAGATGATCCAGGAGCTGGTCGCATCCCTTCCCTTGCCGCCGCTGAGGCAGCACTGAGGCAGCACTGAGGCTAAGCAAGCTCGGGTCGCCCCCCACCCTAGCCCTCCCCCTGCGCGGGAGGGAATTTGTGAGACCTACCCCAAGGCTATTTGGCGCGCTCGCCCTCGCCGCGGTGGTCGAGTACTACGGCACCACGTCCGAGGTCCCATGGCTGTTCTTGCTCGCCAGCTGGATCGTCGCGCTCACCCTGGTGTCCCTCGCCTATGCGTTCTGGAACCGCGCCGGGCTTCGCCTTCACCTGCGCGCCGGCGGCATCCGCCCGGCACCGGGTTCACCCATCGAGGATATGTCCGAGCACCTGCTGCGCAGCGCCCCTCTGCCGGGGCCGATCTTCGAAGGCGACGGCCTCGAGATGGATCTCGGCCTCGAGACGACCGGCGCCCCGCGCGGCCCCGCGCGCGTGGTCGGCCTCATCGGCTCCGAGCGGCTCAGCGCCGCCACAGGGCTCGTGCCGAGATCGGGATGGAGGCACCAGGTCGACCTGAGCGGCATGCGTCGCGGTCCGGTCGGCGCCAGCGCATGGGTGGTGGAGTCGAGCGACCTGGCCGGCATGTTCCGCAGCCGCCGCACCACACCGGACGCCGAGGTAGCGCTCGTGCTTCCCCGCTTCGCCTCGCTCGCCCACCGGCCCCAGACGCGCGAGCTCGAGGCCAGCATCGCCGCGCCGCGGGCGGGGTCCGGCACCGAGCTGTTCGGCGTGCGCGAGTACCGCCCGGGGGACTCCTTGCGGCGGATCCATTGGCGATCGAGCGCGCGGCACGGAGAGCTCGTCGTGCGTGAGTACGAGCCGCCAGGCGTGCAGACCCTCGGCATCTTCTGCGATCCGGAGCCGGCCGATCCGGAGGTGGCCGACCAGGTGGCCCGCCTGGCCGCCTCGGAAGCCTGGGACTGCATCCGCAACGGCGGGCGGGTGGTGCTGTGGGGTCCGGGCCTCGCCCCGAGCGGGCCCGGTGAAGCACGCTCATTCTGGGCGGCGCTCGAGTGGCTGGCGCGCTACCCGGCTCGTGCTGCAGGCGGCGAGGACGCCGACCCGCCGCTGGTGAGCGAGGCGGTGGCCGTCATGGGCGGCGCGCGACAAGAGATCGTCGACGCGCTGGAGATGATCCGGCGGCGAGGGGGAACGGTGCGCGCCTGGGTCGTCGGAGACGCCGACCTCGACCTCGACGGGCCGGTGCAGCATGTGGGCACCGGGTGGCCCCTGTGAAGTTCCCCAGGCTCCGACTGCCCGCATCGCCGGTCGAGAACTCCCTCGAAGGAAGGGCGTTTGTCTTCTCGGGCTTTGCCGTCGCGGTGCTGGCGATCGTGCTGTACGGACAGGACTACGTAGCGCCGGCCGCCGGCGTGGCGGCGACCGCCGCCGGCCACGTCATCAGCTATCGAGGGCGGACGCGCAAGCGCAGCTTTGGCGGCCAGGCGCTGCTCGCCTCTCTCGTGTTCGCCGCCCTCGCGTACTTCATCGCCGACTCGGTCCTGGCGCTGTTTGGTGGAGTGCTGCCACAGGCGAATTTCGCCATCGCCCTGGTCGCAGTGACCAGCTTCGACCTCAAGACGAGGCGTAACTGCTACTCGAGCCTGTGGATCAGCCTGGCCATCCTCTACCTGGCGGCCGTCTACGCGTGGGACTACCCCTTCGGGATCCTGGTCGCGCTGTGGGCCGCCAGCCTGGCGGGTTTCTGGATGGCTTCGCACCTGCGCCGGTTGGGAGCCCGCATGAGCGCGCCGCCGGCTGCCCTCGCGGCGGTTGTGCTCGGCGCGCTCGCGGCGGGTCTCGCCGGGTTCATCCTGGTTCCACAGCCGGCTTCGTTTGCGCCCACGCCGCTGGTCGTTTCGCTGCCCAACTTCGTCAGCTTCCAAGGCCAGCTTGAGAACCCGGCCCTCCCGCTGGTGCAGCTGAGCGGCGATCCCTCCGGCGCGACCGGCAGCATCGACCTTCATTTCCGCGGCCGGCTCGGCGACAGCGCGGTCATGTACGTGCGAACGGGCGCGCCCGCCTACTGGCGCGGCCTCATTTTCGACACCTATCGAGACGGCGTCTGGACCGCCTCCAACCGCAACTACGCCACGATGCAGCCCTACGTTCCTGCGCGCCTGCTGCCACCGGCGCCGCCGAACAACCTGGGCAGCTTCGTGCAGGTCTTCCGCGTCGTCCGCCCGCTGCCCGGTGTGATCAGCGCGGCCTATCCGATCCAGAGCCTGTACGCGCCTGTGGCCGCTTTGCGCGAAGACGCTTACGGGACGTTCCATACACCAGACCAGCTGAGGCCCGGTCAGACCTACTCGGTCGTGTCCTACCTGCCCAACCTGTCTGCGCAGGAGCTCGCGAAGGACCCGTTCGAGACCGGCGTACCGGAGGAGAATCTGGCATACTTCGACGACAGCGCGCTCTCGCAGCAGGCGCGCAGGCTCGCCGCCGCCGCGGTGGCCGGCCACACCACGACCGAGTTCGACATGGTGATGGCGCTGACGACCTACCTGCAATCGAATTTCCAGTACTCGCAGCAGCTGGGGCACGTGCCGCCCGGACGCGACCCGGTCGACTGGTTCCTGTTCGACGTCAAGATCGGCTACTGCGAGCAGTTCGCCACGGCCGAGACGCTGATGCTGCGCAGCCTGGGCATTCCCGCCCGCCTGGCCACGGGCTACTCGACCGGCGACTACGACCCGGTGCTCGACCAGTCGATCGTTCGCGAGCACGACGCTCATGCCTGGGTGGAGGTGTGGTTTCCCAACCATGGATGGGTGCCGGTCGACCCCTCGCCCGGCTTCTCGGCGCTGGCCGCGACGCAGTTCCCCTCCCACTGGGCCGCCGGCGGCATCGCTCGCCTCATACCGCACCTCGAGATCAGCGCGCCGCTGGCTGCCATCGGTTCGCTGGGGGTGCTGGCGGTAATTCCACCAGCGGTGGCGATCGCCGTGCTGGTGGTCATCGCCTGGGCCTGGTTCCGCACCCGGCGCTGGAAGAGGAGGGTGAAGGTGCCAGCCGGCGAGTCCGAGCTGCTGCGGCTCTACGAGCGAGTCCAGCGCAGGCTGGGCCGGCGCCGGGCGCCACCCGAGACGCCACTCGAGTACCTGAATGATTCGAGGCCTGGCTCGATGGAACTGTTGCTGGAAGAAGTCACCGAGGCCGTCAACGAGGGCGCCTACGCCGGCCGCTGGCTTGACCTAAGAGAGGTGCGCGAGCTCGCGGACCGATTATCCTGACCGGCCGTGGCTAGAGCGGTGAAGCAGACGGGTGCCGAGACGGTTCGATGGGACCTCAGTGACCTTTACGCTTCGCCGACCGACCCCGCGATCGAGGCCACCCTTGCCCGGGCGCTGGAACGCGCCAGGGCGTTCGAGGCCGCCTACAAGGGCACGGTCGCATCCCTCGAACCGCAGCAGTTCGCCGCGATGATGGGCGAGCTCGAGCGGAACGAGGAAGAGGCGGCGAAACCAGAGGTCTATGCGTACCTCCTCCACAGCCAGGACACCCAGGATTCCGCCGCCGGCAGGGTGCTGGCCCGGGTGCGTGAGGCCGCTGCGGAGCGCGGCAGCCACGGCGTGTTCTTCTCGCTCGAGCTGGCGCAGGTCACCGACGAGCACGCGGCAAAGCTGTACGCCCACCCCGACTCGGCTCGCTACCGCCACACAGTCGAAGAGGCGCGCAAGTTCCGCCCGCACCAGCTGACCGAGCCCGAGGAGCGCGTGCTGACGGATTTCAGCCCCGTCGGGAATTCCGCGTGGACCCGGCTCTTCGAGGAGCTGTGCTCGGGCATCCGCGTGGAGATGGACGGCCGCCAGCTTGCCCTCGAAGAGGCGCTGACCCTGCTCCGCGAACCGGACCGCGAGGTGCGGCGCGGCGCCAGCCACGCCATCACCGGCGCGCTCGGCCGCGACATCCGCACGCGCGGCTACATCTTCAACGTCATCCTCCAGGAGAAGGCGATCGACGACCGCCTGCGCCAGTTCCCGTCGTGGATCTCGTCACGAAACCTGGCCAACGAGACCTCGGACGAGGCCGTCCAGGCGCTCGTCGAAGCCGTCACCGGCCGCTACGACGTGTGCGTCCGGTACTACCGCGTCAAGAAGAAGCTGCTCGGCGTCGGTGAGCTGCACGAGTGGGACCGCTATGCCCCGATCGGGCAGGTGGCACGCGACCTGACCTGGGAGGACGCCAAAGAGCTCGTGCTGGGCTCATTCCAGCGGTTCTCGACACGCGCCGGGGCCATGGTCGAGGAATTCTTCACCCATGGGTGGATCGACGCTCCGGTGATTCCGGGAAAGTCGGGCGGGGCCTACTGCATGCCCGTGACGCCCCACCACCATCCCTACGTGATGCTCAACTTCACGGGCAAGCTGCGTGACGCGCTCACCCTCGCGCACGAGCTGGGGCACGGCCTGCACGACCGGCTCGCCTCCAAGCAGCACATCTTCGACTTCCACCCGCCGCTGACCCTGGCCGAGACGGCCTCGGTGTTCGGCGAGGCGCTGACCTTCGATCGCATCATGGCGGAGGAGAAGGACCCGAAGGTCCGGCTGGCGATGCTCTGCAGCCAGTGCGAGGATGCCTTCTCGACGGTCTTCCGGCAGGTGGCCTTCAACCGGTACGAGGACGCGTGCCACAGGGCGCGCCGGAGCGAGGGCGAGCTTGCCGTCGAGCAGCTCGGCGAGCTCTACCAGTCGAACCTGCAGCCGATGTTCGGCGACGCGCTCACGCTCACGGAGGAGCACAAGGTGTGGTGGAGCTACATCGAGCACTTCCTGCACACGCCGGGGTATGTGTACGCCTACGCCTTCGGCAACCTCCTTGCGCTCTCGGTCTATCACCGGTTCCTGGAGCGCGGCCCCGCCTTTGTCGACGACTACCTGGACTTCCTCGCCGCCGGCGGATCGACGCGGCCGGACGAGCTCGTGCGGCGCATCGGGATGGACATCACCGACCCAGGTTTCTGGGACTCCGGTTTGCAGATCCTCGACGGAATGGTCACCGAGGTCGAGCGCCTCGCCGGTGCTTCCTCGGCGGACCGATAGACTAGACCTCACACAGCTGGGCCCGCCGCTGCGGGAGTCCGCCACTCTTGAGTGGTAGGGAGTGAGATGACGGTCACCGCCGCAACGCTTGCCACTACCGACCTCGAGTTCGCCCGCCAGCTGGGGCAGCAGCTTCGGGTCGACTCGATCCGCTGCAGCACGGCGGCCGGTTCAGGACACCCGACCTCCTCGATGTCCTCCGCCGACCTGATCGCGGTCCTGATCGCCCGCTACCTCCAGTACGACTGGTCCAGGCCGAAGGACCCCAACAACGACCATCTGATCTACTCCAAGGGCCACGCGTCCCCGCTGTGCTACGCGATGTTCAAGGCGGTCGGGGCGATCACCGACACCGAGATGATGACCTTCCGCAAGTTCGGCTCCCGCCTGCAGGGGCACCCGACCCCGGCCATCCCGTGGGTGGACGTCGCGACCGGGTCGCTCGGCCAGGGGCTGGGGATCTCGGTCGGCATCGCGCTGGCCGGAAAGAACCTGGACAAGCTCCCGTTCCACGTCTGGACGCTCTGCGGCGACTCGGAGCTGGCCGAGGGCTCGATCTGGGAGGCGCTGGACAAGGCCGGGCACTACCAGCTGTCCAACCTCACCGCGATCCTCGACATCAACCGGCTCGGCCAGCGCGGCGAGACCGAGTTCGGCTGGACCCTCGACGTCTACCGGCGGCGCGTGGAGGCGTTCGGCTGCTTTCCCGTCGTGATCGACGGGCACGACGTGACGGCGGTCGACCGCGCCTACGGGCAGGCGCTGTCCGCGACCGGGAAGCCGACTGTGATCATCGCCAAGACGATCAAGGGCAAGGGTTTCTCCGAGATCGAGAACAAGGAGGGCTGGCACGGCAAGGTGCTCCCTCCCGACATGGCGGAGCGGGCGATCAAGGAGCTCGGCGGCATCCGCCACCTCAAGGTCAAGACGGCCAAGCCAGAGCCGACCCCGCGCGGGCCGAAGCGGCTTGAGCCCGCGCCCGTGGTGACGCTGCCCGTCTACACGAAGGACGACAAGGTCGCCACCCGCAAGGCCTATGGCGATGCCCTCCTCGCGCTGGCGGTGCTCCCGGACGTGGTGGCCATGGATGGGGAGGTGTCCAACTCGACATACGCGGACGAGTTCGCCAAGGCGCACCCCGAGCGGTTCTTCGAGATGTGGATCGCAGAGCAGCAGCTGGTCGCGACCGCGGTGGGGATGAGCGTGCGCGGCTACCGGCCGTTCGCCTCGACGTTCGCCACGTTTTTCGGCCGCGCCTACGACTTCATCCGCATGGCCGGCATCTCGCAAGCCAACATCCGGCTCGTCGGCTCGCACGCGGGTGTCGAGATCGGCCAGGACGGCCCGTCCCAGATGGCGCTCGAGGACCTGGCCTCGATCCGGGCGATCAACAGCTCGACCGTGCTCTACCCGTGCGATCCCAACCAGACGGCGAAGCTCACGCTCGTCATGGCGGACACGCCCGGCATCGTGTACATGCGCACCACACGCGGCGCCTATCCGACCATCTACGGACCCAACGAGAGCTTCAAGGTCGGAGGCTCCAAGGTCGTGCGCCAGAGCCCGAAGGACAAGGTGACGCTCATCGGCGCCGGCATCACGCTGCACAACTGCCTTGCGGCCGCCGACCAGCTGGCCGCGAAGAAGATCGCGGCCCGGGTGATCGATCTCTACTCGGTGAAGCCGGTCGACGTGAAGACGCTGCGCGAGGCGGTGCGCGCCACCAAGGGAAGGCTCGTCATCGTGGAGGACCACTACCCGGAGGGCGGCCTCGGGGCAGCGGTGATGGAGGCCCTGGCGGCAGACGGCTTGCCTCGAATCGCCCATCTCGCTGTGAAAGGCCTTCCGACCTCAGGCAAGACGGAGGAGCTGATGAACGCCGCCGGCATCTCGGCCCGGCACATCGTCGCGGCGGCGACCAAGCTGCTTCAGGCGAGATAAGGCCATGGCGACCGCCGTCAGGCCGAAGCCGATCAAAGAGCTCAGGCAGATCGGGCAGTCGCTGTGGCTGGACAACATCCGCCGCCAGCTGATCACCTCGGGCGAGCTCGCCCGCCTACGCGACGAGGGCCTGACCGGGGTCACTTCCAACCCGACCATCTTCGAGAAGGCGGTCAGCGGATCGACCGACTACGACGAGGCGATGGTCCGCCTGGTCAAGGAGAAGGCGACCTCGTCCGAGATGCTGTGGGGCCTGATGGTCGAGGACATCCAGGCCGCGGCGGATGTCTTCCGGCCCGTCTACGACAAGACCAGGGGCAAGGACGGCTATGTGAGCATCGAGGTCTCGCCGACGGTGGCCGCGAGCACGCGCCGAACGATCAACTTCGCCGAGGACCTGCGCGAGCGATGCCGGCGGCCCAACGTGATGGTCAAGATCCCCGCGACGAAAGAAGGGCTGCCCGCGATCTACGACCAGATCTCCAAGGGTCACAACATCAACATCACGCTGATCTTCGCCGTCGACCGGTATGTCGAGGTCGTCGAGGCGTACCTGGCCGGCCTCGAGAAATTGCACAAGCAGGGAGGCGACCTCAGCAAGGTCGCAAGCGTCGCGAGCTTCTTCGTGAGCCGGGTGGACACGAAGGTCGACAAGCTCCTGGCCGAGAAGATCGAGCACGCCACGGATCCCGCGCAGAAGCGCGCCCTTGAGCGGTTGTACGGCAAGGCGGCGATCGCCAACTCGAAGCTGGCGTACGACCGCTACAAGAAGCTCTTCAGCGGATCGCGCTGGGAGAAGCTGCGCAAGGCCGGCGCCCGCACGCAGCGCTGCCTGTGGGCCAGCACCTCGACCAAGGACCCGAGGTACCCGGACACGTACTACGTCGAGGAGCTCGTCGGCCCGGACACCGTGGACACCATCCCGCCCGCGACGCTGGCGGCCTTCCGCGAGCACGGCGAGGTCCGCCGCAGCCTGGACGAGAACGTCGACCTTTCGAAGCGGCAGCTGAAGCAGCTCGCCGAAATCGGCGTCGACCTCGACCAGGTGACACGCGAGCTCGAGGTGGAGGGCGTGGAGGCGTTCACGAAGTCTTTCGAGACGCTTTTAGCGACGCTGGCGAAGACCGCCAAGGACATAAAGGGGGGGAAGGGCCCCCGGCAGTGGCACAGCCTCGGGCCGCTCCAGCCGGCGGTCGACGCGCAGCTGTCGAAGCTGCAGAAGGAAGAGGCGGCGCGCCGGCTCTGGGCGAAGGACTCGACCCTGTGGAGCTCCGATCCCGCCAAGAGCGAGGAGATCCGCAACCGTCTCGGGTGGCTGAACGTCCCGGAGAAGATGCTCGAGCACGCCCCCGAGTTCCGCGAGCTGGCCACGCAAGGCCGGACCTACTCCGACGTGGTCCTACTCGGCATGGGCGGATCGAGCCTGTGCCCGGATGTCCTGCGCAACACGTTCGGTGTGGTGAAGGGCTACCCCCGGCTGCACGTGCTGGACACCACAGACCCGGCCACGATCCTTGCGGTGCGCGCAAAGATCAGGATCAACGACACACTTTTCATCGTCGCGTCGAAATCGGGCGAGACGACCGAGACGCTGTCTCACTTCGCCTACTTCTGGGACCAGGTGCAGGCCAACGGGCGGGGAAGCATGCCGGGCCGGCACTTCGCCGCAATCACCGATCCCGGCACGTCGCTCGAGAAGCTCGCGAAGGACCATGGCTTTCGCTGGATCTTCCCGAACCCGCCCGATATCGGCGGGCGCTACTCCGCGCTGAGCTACTTCGGACTCGTGCCGGGCGCGCTCATGGGCGTCAACGTCGGCGAGCTGCTCGAGCGCGCCGTCGAGATGGCGCACTCGTGCGCCGACTCGGTTCCTGTCAGCGGGAACCCCGGGGTGTGGCTTGGCGCGGTGATGGGTCAGCTCGCGTCGCAGGGCCGCAACAAGCTCACGCTGATCGCCTCCCCGAAAGTCGCGACGTTCGGTTACTGGGTCGAGCAGCTG
>JBGQGS010000092.1:0-8936 GCA_041497555.1 Candidatus Dormibacteraceae bacterium
GGAAGGGTTGTCCTCCGCCTTTTCCGTCATCTGGACGCTCTGCGCCGAGGCGCGGATCCTGGCCGACACCTGCTTCCCCTCGCCGTACGCGTTCTGGAGCATGGTGACCGCCCGCTGCAGCTTGTTCTCGAGCACGCTCTCGAGGGTGTCCAGGTGGCGCTCCACGTCGATCAGCGCCGACTGCAGCTTCTCCATGTCGACCGTGCGCGCGAACTGCAGGTGCAGCTGGTACAGGGTGAGAAGGTAGGGGAGGGCCATCGCGTAGCCGACCACCATCACGTGCCGCTTATGGGCGCCGACGATCGCCCCGCGGCAGACGTCGTAGGCCGCATCGGGGATGACCGCCAGCGCGAAGGGCGACGTGGTGCCCGGGTCGATGTACTGGCTCACCTCTCGCACTCGTCTTTCCACCTCGCGCTCGACCTGGGCGGTGAGCTGCGCTCGTCGCGTCGCGTCGAGCGCCGGATCCGCGAGCTGCTCCAACGCCCCGCTCGAGACCCACTTCGAGTCCATCGGCAGGAGCTTGCCGCCGGGCAGCCGCAGCGCCAGCTCGACGACCTTGCCGCCGACCCAGACGTTGCGCTGAAGCATCTCAGGTGGAAGGTGCCGGAGGGCCTCCTCGAGGATGTTCTCGCCGGCCGCGCCGCGCGTGGAGCTGCCCGCGATCACGCTCTCCAGCCGCCTCAGGCTCGCCCGAGCTTCCTCCTCGACCGGCTGGCGGGCGGTGAGGGCCGAGCGGAGCCCTTCGACGACGGACTGCGTCTGGGCGAGGCGCTCGCGCAGCTCGGCCGCCTGCGAGCCCTGGGCCTGTCCGCCGGCTTCGAGCCGGAGCTTCAGCTCGGCGACGTCACGCGCCTGCCCGTCGGCTCGGCGGAGCAGGTTCCAGACGAGGAAACCCACCCCGGCCATTCCGGCCAGGAGGCATACAAGGAGAAGGGCGAACAAGGGTTCGAGCAACGACATCTTGCGCATTGTAGTCCCGAAAGTGGGTATAGACAAGCCTGTTAACCTGACCGAAATGGCTGCCCACAAACCCCACTCCCAGCCCGAACAGGCGCCCGACCGCATCCCGCTGGAAGAGGTCTACATGCGCATGGCCGAGGAGCTGGCCAAGCGGTCGACGTGCGCGCGCCTCCAGGTCGGCAGCTTGATCACCACGCCCGACCTGACGCAGGTCCTGGGCATCGGCTACAACGGCAACGCCCGCGGCCTGCCGAACCGCTGCGACTCGGCCGAGCCGGGAAACTGCGGCTGCTTCGTTGCCGGCTCAAGGGTGATGACCGACCGCGGCCCGGTCCGCATTGAGCGGATTCAGGTCGGCGACCAGGTTCTCACAGACCGCAACCGGTTCCGAACAGTCACCCAGCTTTTCCGCCACCAACATGCAGGTCCGCTAGTCCAGATGTTCCTCGAAACGCGATCCGTACTAAACCTCGAGCGCCGCAAGACAGCCACGCCGGAGCACCCATTCCTGGTTCGACGGATGGGAGAGATCGCATGGATAAAGGCAGGCGCACTCCAGTTGGGCGACGAGATCGCAGTTATTTCGCGGAGCTGTGGCGCTTGTGGGCAGCCGGTCCCGCACTATCGTCGGATGTGCCCTCAATGTGCAACACAAAGCTCAAAGAGCATCGAGGCCAGGCAGCGTGGCAGCCTCCGGATGACTGAACGGAATCCGATGCGAGGCATCCACCAGTACGACCCATCGCGCTCTGCCATCAGTCAGCGGATCGCGCAGAAGGAAACGACAAAGGCCGTCTATCGAGAGCTAGTGGGACTCAAGAGCCGATTTGAGGCTCAAGGTTTCCGAGCCATTGTCATCGACCACACGGTTCGCCCAGATCTGATCTTGATCGCTGGCGATAAGGTCGTGGGCATTGAATACGACACGCGCCTGTTCCCCAAAAACGGGACCAAGTACGACGACCGCCCCGAGGTGAGAGCGCAGTACGACGACATTCTCTGGATCAAGAGGGACCGGCTGACGTGGGATATGCACGAAGAGGCATTCGTGTGGGCTTCAGTTGGGGCGTTGCGGACCACAACGATCGACCAGCCTGTGTACAACATTGAGGTTCAGGAAGATCACTCTTATGTCTGTCAGTCGGCGATTGTTCACAACTGCATCCACTCGGAGCAGAACGCGCTCATCAAGGCGGGTGCGCAGCTGCCCGGCAAGGTCATGTTCGTCAGCGCTTCGCCGTGCGTGATGTGCGCCAAGATGATCATCAACACCAACGTCGGTCGCGTCTATTACCGCGAGGCTTATCGCGATCCTGCAGGGTTGGACGTCCTCAGGCAGGGCGGTGTCGAAGTCATCCACTACAACCAATGGCGGGACCACTGGCGCTAGAGCCGCGTCTCTAGTCGCTGGCGACCTCCCAGCCATTCTCCGTCTGCACCATTCTCGGCTCGACGATCGGCACCTCTTTCAACTGCCGCGCCCGAGAGAAGAGCTTCGCCGCATTCTTGTCCGGCGCCACTGACTCGAGCACGGCACGCGTGGCGTAGACCAGCGTGATGTCTGGATTGTCGAGAGCCAGAGAGGGCGCCATCCACACCCAGTCCGTCACCTCGCCTTCCTGCGGCCTCACCACCTGGCCCGGCGGCAGCTGAGCGAGGAAGAACCGCGCGTCGTATCGGCGGCGCAGCTGTGCGGGGGTGACCCAGCGTGCGAACAGGACCAGGCGGTCGAGCGCCGGCTCCAACCGCAGCTCGCGCAGCGCCTCACCGAACGTCTTCCCGGCCTCGACCACAGAGCGAACCCGATCGCACTCGCGCTCGCGGGCAAAGCGGCGACCGCTGCGCGCGAGCAGGATGCCGACCTCCTCGAACAACTCTCTCACCGCAGCCATCCGGATCTCGTCGTCCCCGGCCATGTCGTCCGCGTGCACCGTGCCTCCGGGGAACACGTACGCGCCCGGAGCGAAGTCGGCCCCGCCTGGACGCCGCATGAGAAGGAGCTCCCAGGGCTCGCGGCCGCGGATCAACAGCACGGTGGCCGAGGGACGTGGGGCGACCGGTGGTCCATCGTTGATCGCTCCGGGCGGCAGCATGTGATTAGGATGCACGGGTGGACCTCGGCCTTGGGGGAAAGGTCGCACTCGTCACGGCAGGCACGCGCGGGATCGGGCTGGGCATTGCCCAAGCGCTGTCCAACGAAGGCGTCAGGGTGGCGGTCGCCGCGCGGACCGAGAGCGACGTCAACCGGACGGCAACAGCGCTAGGGGGCGTCGGCATCGTCGCCGACCTGCTGACGGAGGAAGGCTGCCGGCGCGCCGTCAAGCAGGCCGAGGATGCGCTGGGCCCGATCGAGATCCTGGTCAACAACCTGGGAGTTCGGGCTGGCAGCTCCTGGAGCGACACGGGCACGTCCGAGCTCGAGGCCGCGTTCGACGGCAACGTGGTCGTCAGCGTACGCATGACCCAGCTGGTGCTGCCGGGAATGCTCCTGCGCGGATGGGGGCGCGTCGTGGCAATCACCTCCGTCTGGGGCCGGGAGACCGGAGGAGCGCCCGCCTACAACGCGGCCAAGGCGGCGGAGATCAGCTTCGTCAAGTCGCTGGCCAAGGAGGTGGCCTCCAAGGGGGTAACCGTGAACGCAGTCGCCCCGGGCTCCATCCTCTGGACGGGCGGGGGCTGGGATCGCCGCCAGCAGGCCGACCCTGATGGCATGGCGGACTTCATCCGCCTCGACATGCCGTTGGGTCGTTTCGGCACGGTCGACGAGGTCGCGAGCGTCGTGGTCTTCGTCTGCTCGGAGCAGGCGAGCCTGGTCAACGGGGCGTGCATCGCGGTTGACGGCGGGCAATCGCGGTCCAACATCTGACGCGGCGAGTCGCTTGGAAGGAGATGGCGGGCGCGCTCGAAGGCGCGAAGAAGCCGGAGACACGCGAGCGGAGATTGGCCGCAGCCCTCGAGCGACTGAGGCGCTAGGCGTGCAGGAGTCTTCAGCCCGGCTGGAGGCGGAATTCCGCGCCTTGCCGCTGGCCTCTCGCTTATCAGCCGACGGCCAGTGGTGGGGCGTCCGGGGCTATTGGCGCAGCGCAGTCTCAGCCGACGGCTCCTTGCGTTGGGACGGCTCGACCTTCTCTGCAATCGGGCGTGGCCAAGCCCCTGAATGCCTCGAGACCCTGGACCATCAGTCGCTGGAGGCCAACCGAACTGGAAGGATGACCCTGCGGCAAGTCGGCCGGCTTGCGCCGCGATTTCTCTTCGGCTGGCTCTTCATGGCCGGCGTCGTGACTTGGGGCTGCTTCTTCGATCTGGCCGGATGTTTGATCTGGTTCGCTCTTGGCCTTGCCTTGACCATCGTGGCGGTGCCAGTGGCCGCCTTGCTACTCCTACTTGAATGGGGTCTGGGCTTGCGACGTGAGGAAGGCCCGTTGCTGAGGGTTTACGACGGACGCCGGCGGTTTGTCTCGGTCGCGGGCACTCGGGTGGTGGCCACGGGTATGAACATCGACCGCATGGCAGAAGGTGCCCCGCACCGCCTCTACTTCACGCGCGTGTTCCACCGGCTGATCAACTACGAACGGCTCGGTGGTGATGCGCTGACGCGCTTTGAGGATCGCACTCTCCAGGAACCGCAACGCGCTCGCCGCGACGCAAAGTCGACCGAGGTCACCGTCTGGGTCAGCGAGCTGAAAGCAGGCACGCTGCCGCCGGTTTGCGCGAAGTCCGGCAGGCCCGCCGAATCGAGGCTGATGTTCTGGTTCGTGACGCGCGGTCTGTCCGTCTGGGTATTTGGCCTGCTGGCGCCTGGTCGCCAAGCTAATGGACGGCTGCCACTGACCAATCGGTGGCGCATAACCTTCATCGTCTTCAGGGCGGCAGCGCTTGTAGTCGCTGGGATTGGGGTCCTGGCTCTGTTAGCTGGGTCCGGTTTTCCTGAGTCGACGAAGGCGATCGTCGTAGGAATCTCCTTTGGCGCTCTTGCCGCGTCTATGGCGACGTACCTCCTATACGCGGGGTTGCGGCCAAAGGGAGTGGTGTACTCCAACAGCAAGGGCCAGTTGTACGTGATCCTTCGCGACGTGCATCCGGCCTTCGTACAAGCCGTGAACGCCATGAACCCTCGGCCGCTTGAGCGATAGGAGTCTTACGGGCCGGAGATCGGGTTTGCGCCCAGCTGGCCGGCGATGAGCAAGGTCGTCGGGTAAAGGCCCAGTACGACGGACGCCACCCCGCTCAGCGCGATGACCGAGGTGCTGCTGATCGAAGAGGAGAGCCGGTCGGTCCGAGCCGAGGTCGACCACACGGGCACCAGCACCCGCACGTAGTAGAAGACGGAGACCACGCTCATCAGCACCGCCAGCACGACCAGCCACGTGTAGCCGGCGCTGACGCCCGCTGTGAACAGGAACAGCTTCCCGAAGAAGCCGGCCGACGGGGGAAAGCCCGCGAGCGAGAGCATGAAGACGGACATCAGGACTCCCATCAGCGGGCTGCGCTTGGCGAGCCCTTCGAGGTCGTCGATGCGATCGCGGTCGCCGTCCGGTCCGGCCATGAGCGTGATCACCGCGAACGCGCCGAAGTTCATGAACATGTAGACGAACAGGTAGTACAGGACCGCGGCGAGCCCGCTCTGACCACCGGCGATCACCCCGATGAGGATGTAGCCCGCCTGCGCGACACCCGAATAGGCGAGCAGGCGCTTCAGGCTCGACTGCGCGATCGCCATGAGGTTGCCGACGATCATGCTCGTCGCCGCGACAAAAGCTAGCAGCGCCTGCCACTCCGGCGCGAGGTGGGGGAGGCCGCCCGCGAAGACGCGCACGATCATCGCAAAGGCGGCGGCCTTGGTCCCGACGGACATGAACGCGGTGACGGGTATCGGCGCGCCCTGGTACACGTCAGGCGTCCACATGTGGAAGGGCGCGGCGGAGACCTTGAAGGCGAAGCCGACGCCCATCAACACGATCCCGAGCAGGATCAGCGGGTTGCCGGAAGCCGACGAGTTGAGGCGGGTTGCGATCTCCGGGATCACCGTGGTGCCGGCGCCTCCATAGATCAGAGCCATGCCGTACAGGACGAAGGCGCTCGCGAAGCCTCCGACGAGGAGGTACTTCGCGGCCGCTTCCTGCGAGCGGCTCTCCGTGCGCGCGTAGCCGCACGCGATGTACAGCGCGATCGAGAGCAGCTCGAGGCCGAGGAAGACGGTGACCAGCGACGTGGCGGAGGCGAGGACCATCATCCCGATCACCGCGGCCATGATCAGCAGGTGGAACTCCGACTCGAGCATCCCGCGCTTTCTCAGGTAGGAATGTGAGAGGGCGACCGTGAGGATGCCGAGGGTGGCGAACAGGATCTCGAAGAACAGGGCGAAGTTGTCGCCGGTGGCGAACTGGTGATACGCGGAACCACCCTGCGCGTAGAGCCAGCGATAGACAGCCGTCCCGAGCGAGTAAGTGAATCCGGTCACCGCGACGATGGCCACCGCGCCACCCCGACGACGCTTCGGCAGGACCAGGTCGGTGACGATGGCGAACATGAGGAAGCCGGTGAGGGTCGCGATGGGCGCGATCTGGCCGAGGTCGGCAAGGGCCTGAGACCAGGAGTAGCTCAGGTCGGCGGCGAGCAGCATGTTCATCTGGCCAGCCCGGCCTGGCCGACCGACGTCATCAGGTTGGTCAGCACGTTGGGGTCGAGCCCGATCGCGAACATGAGGACGACCAGCGGAGCAAGCAAGAGGAGCTGGCCGGCATAGATGTCGGATCTCGGCACCGGGCCCGCCGGCGCGCCCTGCATGGTCCCCTGGAACAGCCGCAGCATGTAGACGGGCGCCAGCACCAGCCCGATGGCGCCGAACAGGGCAAGGACCGGCGCGCGCTGCCACGCGCCGAGCAGGGTCATGAACTCCCCAACGAAGCTGTTGAGGCCGGGCAGTCCGAGAGCGGCGAGCGTCACGACGATGAACACGCCCGCCATCACGGGCATGCGCGCCGCCAGCCCGGCCATGGCCGAGCGGTCACGAGTCCCCGCGCGGTCGGAGATCCAGGCGACGATGAGGAAGAGGGCGGAGATGATGATCCCGTGGTTGACCATCTGCAGGATCGCGCCCTGCTGGCCCTGCACGTTGTAGGAGAAGATGCCCAGCACGATGAAGCCCATGTGGCTCACGCTGGAGTAGGCGACAAGCAGCTTCATGTCGCGCTGGGCGAGCGCCATCAGCGCGCCCCAGATGATCGCGGCGACCGCGAGCACTGGAATGACCCAACGCCAGTCCCACCAACCCACCGGCTCGGGGAACAAAGGCACGGCGATGCGCAGGAAGCCGTATGCGCCCGCCTTGCCCATCACGCCGGCGAAGATGACCAGCATCGGTGTGGGCGCCGCCATGTACGCGTCGGGGAGCCAGCTGTGGAAGGGGAACAACGGGGTCTTGATCGCGAAAGCCAGCGCGAAGACGAAGAAGAGTCCGAACTGGATGGAGGGTGAGGGCGCGAGCGTCGCCAGCGTGGCCAGGTCGAAGGTCTGCTTGCCTGTGACGACGTACTCGCCCATCACGCCGACCAGCATCAAGAGCGAGCCCGCGAGCGTGTAGAGCACGAACTTCATCGCCGCGCGGCCCGGCCGCTCGCCCTCGCCGAACTGCCAGAGCAGGAAGTAGGCGGGGATGAGCATCGCCTCCCAGAAGACGTAGAAGAGGACGAGGTCCGTGGCCATGAAAACGCCGGCCAGCCCGGCGGACATCGCCAGCATCAGGGCCACGAAGCGGCTCACGTTGCGGGTTGCGACCGGCGTGGCGAGGATCCCGATCACGGTCAGGAAGGCGTTGAGGACGACCAGCCACAGGCTGATCCCGTCGACGCCAAGCCGGTAGAAGATGCGGAGCTGTGGGATCCACGGCACCGCCTCGGTGAACTGGTAGCCGCGATAGCCTGGCGCAAACGAGAAGGCGACACCTGCCGCCACCGCAAGGGCGGCGAGCGCGACGATCACGCCCATCCATTTCGCGAAGCGCGGCGGCATGAAGGCGATGAGCGCCGCGCCGATCATGGGCAGGAGCCAGATGGTCGTCAGCGTCATGAGCCTGCCCTGATCAGGAGCACCACTGCGGCCACCACCGCGCCGCCCACGAAGACGAGCACGTAGTTGCGAAAGTAGCCGCTCTGGGTGAGGCTGAGGCTGCTCGCCCCGGCGATGGCCGCGTGACCGGTGCCGACGACGGCGCCGTCTAGGATCGGCTCCTCGATGCCGCGCATGCCGAAGTTCGCGAGCGCGTCCATCGGGCGAACGAAAACGGCGTCGTAGATCTGGTCGAAGTAGTACTTGCGCTCGAGCAGCCGCTGCGCCCAGGGGAGGTTGGCGCTCCAGGTCTTCCACGACCGCTCGACGTAGACGCGGTAGGCGGCGAGGAAAAGGAGCGCTGCGAGGACCATCGTCGCCAGGCCGATTGCCACATAGGTCCAGCCGCCTTCCCACCGCACAGGGCCGACGGCCGAGGCCAGGAAGTCCGAGACCGCCGACGGGCCGATGCCCAGCGCGCGGGTCTGGATGAACCCGCCGACCACCGAGAGGGCGGCGAGGATGAGGACCGGGACCAGCATGACCAGGCGCGCCTCGTGTGGATGCTCGACCGGACGCTCGGGCGACGGCTTGCCGCCGAACGCCATCCACCACATGCGCCCCGTGTAGAACCCGGTGATCAGCGCGGTCACGGCGCCGACCACCCACACGGCGAGGGCGAGCGTGTCACCCGGCTTGGACAATGCGGCACCGAGGATCTGCTCCTTGGAGAAGAAGCCGACGAGCGGGATCACGCCCACCAGCGCCAGCGATCCGATGAGGAAGGACCACGACGTGCGCGGCAGCTGGCGGAACAGGCCGCCGAACTTGCGCATGTCCTGCTCGTCGTGCATGGCGTGGATGACGTTGCCCGCGGCCATGAAGAGCAGTGCTTTGAAGAAGGCGTGGGCGAGGAGGTGGAAGAA
>JBGQGS010000093.1:0-8871 GCA_041497555.1 Candidatus Dormibacteraceae bacterium
CCGATCAGCAGTATCCATCCGGCGATGAGGGAGATGACGATCGACCAGACGATGCCACGCGGCCCGGCGATGGCGGCGTTGTGTGTCTCCTCGGTCATGTGCGCGGACGCGTCATAGCCGGTGAAGGTGTACTGGGCGAGGAGAAGGCCGATCAAAAAGACATAGAACGGGGCATTGAATCCCGTGTTGTTGACGAACTTGGTGAAGACGAACGACGCGGACTGGTGGTGCGTGGGTACGAAGAACAGGACGATGAAGATGATGGCAACGCCGACCAGGTGCCACCACACCGAGATGTCGTTCAGCAGGGCCACGAGTCCCACGCCGAAGGTGTTGAGAAGCCCGTGGAGGAAGAGCACGACCGCGAAAATCAGCACGATCCAACCTGGCGTAGTCGGATATTGGAAGAGAGCATTCAGCAGGGCGTCGGCGAACAGCGCCAGCCCGAAGTCGATTCCGGCGGTGACCCCGACCTGGCCCAACAGGTTGAACCATCCCGTGAACCAGCTCCAGGCGGCGGAGTTCTTTCCGCCGAGCTTGGCCGCCCAGTAGTAGAGGCCCCCAGCGGTCGGATAGCTGGAGCAAACCTCGGCCATGGCGAGACCCACAAGGATCACGAAGAGGCCAACGAGCGGCCAGCCGATGTTCATGTCGACCGGGCCGCCGGTGTTCATGCCATAGCCGTAAAGGGTGAGACAGCCCGACAGGATCGAGATGATCGTGAAAGAGACGGCGAAGTTGGAGAACGTCGACATCCTGCGGCGCAGCTCCTGCGCGTAACCCATGAGGTGCAGCTGCTCGACGTCGGATTGCTTGGCCTGGACGCTCATACCGGAGCCCTCCTCCCTTCTTCGCGGTCGGCAACCGGCCCGCCGATTAGGCTTTGCGGCGAAGCTAACAGGGGTTAGGATCATTGTCAAGGATGGTCCGGAACGGGGTGCAATGGACCGGGATGTAATAAACGTCACGGGCCATGAATCGAGGGTCGGAGAGCTTGTGAGGCAGAGCCTCGACAGCCTCAGCCCGGCCGAGCGAAAGCTGGCCAGGGTCCTGCTCGCCTCCTACCCGATCGCCGGCCTCGAGAGCGTTGCCAGGTTTGCCGAGCGCGCCCATGTCAGCCCGCCGACCGTGACGCGGTTCATCACCAAGCTCGGCTTTCGCGGCTACCCCGAGTTCCAGGAGACACTTCGCCACGAGGTGCAGGCGCGGCTCAGCTCGCCGCTCGCCCGTTATCGCGACGATCAGCCGGCCCGCGGAACCGATTCCGTGTTGAACGACGCGCTCGAGGTTGCTTCCGACAACCTGAAGGCCACGCTGGATGTGCTCTCGCACCGCGACGTGAACGAGGCGGTGGACCTCATCGCAGACGTGCGGCGCCGCGTGATGGTGCTGGGCGGCAGGGTGAGCGCGCCCCTGGCGCGTTACCTCGCCGGCCAGCTGCACCTCTTGCGGCCGGGCATCGGGCTCGTCGACGCCGAGCGCAGCGCGCCGGCGCAGCAGCTCATCGACATGAGGAAGGGCGACCTGCTCGTCGTCTTCGACTACCGCCGTTACCAGGCGGACACGATCGAGAGCGCCCGCGTGGCTTCCGCGCAGGGCTGCAACGTCATCCTGTTCACCGATCCCTGGCTGTCGCCCGCGTCGGGGTTTGCACGCCAGGTGATCGTGACCAGCGTCGACACGGTCGGGCCGTTCGACTCGCTGGTCGGCGCGATGGCGGTCGTCGAGGGGGTCGTCACCGCGGTGCTGAGCCGGCTCGGCCCCCGGGCCCAATCACGGATGCAGAACCTGGAGCGGCTGAGGGCGGGAGACGTCCTCGCCGATACGGATCAGCCGGCTGGATAGACCTCGCCCACCACGTGGTGCGGCCGGCGCCGCGTCGTCACCATCTACCGATGCGCGTGCGGGGCACTAAAGGCGTTCGGCGAGGCGCTCGTAGTCGGCGGGCGTGTCCACGTCCACCGGGTGCGTCAGGTCGCCCGCGACCGGCAGCCTGGCGACCAGCTCCGGCCGTGCCCGGATCACGGCGCGGCATCCGACATCGCCCTCGAGCGCCATGAGCTCGCCCCACAGCTCGCGCTTGAGCACCACCGGCGGGTGGAGAAGCGCGTTGAAGCTGAGCGCCGCGGCCGGCAGGCCAGACGTCTCCTGGAGAGCGAGCAGCTGGTTGAGCAGCGGCGCGTCGACGTCGGGCTGATCACCAAGGATGACGACGGCACGATCGACCGAACCAGCAAGCGAGGCGAGCCCGGCCCTCAGAGACGAAGCCATCCCGGCGGCATGGTCGGGGTTGACGAGCACAGTGGCCCGGCCGAGGTTGACGCGGCTGCGAATCTCGTCCGCCGCGGCTCCGAGGACCACCACGACCTCGTCGAGCGTCGATGCGCAAGCCTCGCCGACCACCAGCTCGAGCAGCGGCTTGCCCTTGACCTGCAGCAGCTGCTTGGGTCTCCCCATGCGGCGCGAGGAGCCGGCGGCCAACACCAGGCCGGTGCTCGTCACTCCCAGTGGTGTGTCTGGGAATTAGCTGGACAAGGCGCGGCCCAGACCGCCGACGCCAAGGCAGGGGTGGCGCGAGGAGGAGCGCATCGCGTAGATGCATGACGACAAGCGCCGGGCCCCCTAACGCCGGCGTCAGCGACCGAAGGGAGCTCGGCGGCCGGGGTCCCCGCGAAATCGAAGATTTCGTGGGGTGGGGATATGGGCCGATGGATTGGCCAGCGGTTTCCCGGACGCACCACTAAGCTTCGATGCGTCGGAGGAAGCGCTCGGGTTCTTTTTCAAACTCGGCCTGGCATCCGGCCGAGCAGAACCAATATGTCGCGTCGCGATACACCGCCTTGTGCTGCGATGTGAGCGGGTCGACGGCCATGCCGCAGACCTGGTCCGTGGCGAAGACGACCGTCGGAACTTCGGCGGGCGCCGGCACGTGGCCTCGCTTCCTGCGCGCGGTCACCACCTCGGCCAGAGCCAGGAGCGCGATCTCCTCCTGGCTGACCCCCCGCACCCTGCCGGCCGGCGTGCGGATCCTGGCGAGCGTCGCCTCGTCCAGTCCGCGGCCACGGAGGGCCTCACGCACGGCAGCCGCCCGCCGCGTGCTGGCGATGAGCCCGACCTCGACACCTGGATGGGCCAGGGCCGCCTCGAGCGCGTCTTCGTCGTAGTGCCCCATGGTTGCCACCACCGCCCAGCTGTCGGGTCCCGGGTTGGCGCCGGCCAGCTCCAGGCTGCCGAGCACCAGGTCCGCGGCCGCAAATTCCTCCGGCCTGGCTCCAGGGTGGACCGAGCAGGTCCTGAAGCCGGCGAGCGAGCCCATCTGGACGAGCGTGCGCGCCGCCGGGCTGTCCCCGAAGACCAGGAGCAGAGGTTTCGAAAGCTGCGGCTCGATGAAGATGTCCAGCGCGCCCCCGCTCGGGCACGTGGTCGCCACCATGAGCTCTCCGCGTTTTCTCGTCTGCTTGACCTCGGGCGCCGGAACGATCCGCACCAGCTGAGGCACGCCCTCCGACAGCGCCCGCAGCGCCTCGCGACGCACGATCGGCTCCGAGCAGCTCCCACCGATCCAGCCGCGCAGCCGGCCGTCGGCTGTGATCACCGCCTTGTCGCCAGGGCGCGCTGAGGTAGGCGGTTCGCACCGCACGACGGTCGCGAGCACGCACGGCGTGCCGGTCGCCGCGTATTCGTGAAGGAGCTCGATGACTTCGTCTGCTATTCGGTCACCCCCTTGGAGCGCAAAGCCGCCCACACCTTGTCCGAGGTTACCGGCATGTCGATGTTCGTGATGCCATACGGGGAGAGGGCGTCGATGACGGCGTTGACATAGGCGGCGGGCGAACCGACCGTGGGCGACTCGCCGACTCCCTTGGCGCCCAACGGGTGATGTGGCGACGGGGTGGTGGTCTCGCCGATCTCGAACTTGGGCGTCTCCCACGCGCCCGGGATCAGATAGTCCATGAAGTTGGAGCCGATGCAGTTGCCATCGTCATCGAAGGTGATCAGCTGCATGAAGGCGATGCCGAAGCCCTCGGCTAGTCCGCCGTGGATCTGGCCCTCGACGATCATCGGGTTGATCCGCACGCCGCAGTCGTCGACCGCGACCATTCTTTTGACCTTGACCTGGCCGGTTCCCTTGTCGATGTCGACCACGACCGCGTAGGTGCCGAACGGGTAGGTCATGTTGGGCGGGTCGTAGTAGTAGACGCCCTCCAGTCCAGCCTGCATCCCCTCGGGGAGGTTCGTGTAGGCGGCAAAAGCCGCCTCCTGGATGGTTTTGGAGCGCTCCGGCGAGCCCTTGACATAGAACTTCCCGCGCTCCCAGACCAGGTCTTCCTCGGCCGCCTCCAGAAGGTGGGCCGATAGCTTGCGCGCCTTGTCGCGGAGCTGGCGGCTGACCATCGCCGTCGCAGCGCCCGCCACCGGCGTGCTGCGTGACGCATAGGTTCCGAGGCCGTACGGCGCCGTGTCCGTGTCGCCTTCCTCGACGATTACGTCCTGCGCCGGGATGCCGAGCTCCTCGGCCACGATCTGTGCAAACGTGGTCTCGTGGCCCTGGCCCTGTGACTTCGTGCCCATCCTCAGGATGGCCTTGCCGGTCGGATGCACGCGAAGCTCTGCGCTGTCGAACATCCTCAGGCCGAGGATGTCGAACTCCGCGCCATGGCCGGCGCCGACAACCTCGGTGAAGCTGGCGATGCCGATGCCCGTCACCTCGCCCTTCTTCCTCCGAGCCGCGACGTCCTTCTTCAAGTCGTCGTAGCCGAGCTTTTCGAGCGCGACGTCCATCGCCTTGGGGTAGTTGCCGCTGTCATAGACCCAGCCGGTCGCCGACGTGTACGGGAACTGTTCGGGCTGGATGAAATTCTTCTTTCGGAACTCGGCCTGGTCCATGCCGAGCTCGAAGGCGGCGTTGCTGACGAGCCGCTCGATGAGGTAGCTGGCCTCGGTGACGCGGAACGAGCACCGATACGCGACGCCGCCGGGCGCCTTGTTCGTGTAATAACCGTCCGCCGTGATGTGCGCGGTGGGGATGTCATAGGAACCGGTGACGATGTGAAACAGGCCGGCCTTGAACTTGGACGGCTGCGCGTCGGCGAAGAAGGCGCCATTGTCGCTGTCGAGATGGACGCGCAGCGCCAGCATCTTGCCGTCCTTGTCCACCGCGAGGTCACCGATCATGTGGTAGTCGCGCGCGAACCCCGTCGAGATCAGGTTCTCGTTGCGATCCTCGATCCACTTCACCGGCCGGCCGAGCAACAGGCTGGCCGCGGTCGCGACGACGTAACCAGGGTAGACGGGCACCTTGTTGCCGAAGCCGCCCCCAAGGTCGGGCGAGATGATGCGGATCTGCTGCTCGGGCAGGCCGGTGACGAGGGCGAACACGGTCCGGATCGCGTGCGGGGCCTGGCTGGTCATGTAGATCGTTGCCTTACCGGTCACGCCGTTGACGTCCGCGATGCAGCCGCAGGTCTCGAGCGGAGCGGGATGGCAGCGGGGGTAGAAGGTTTGAAGCCTGATGACCTTGGCCGCCTTGGCGAAGGCCGCCTGGGTCTTGGCCTTGTCGCCCGATTCCCAGTGGTAGATGTGGTTGTCCTTCTGCCCTTCCTTGTCGTCCCTGATGAGTGCGGCGCCTGCCGCCTTTGCCCCGTCAGGGCTCGTGACCGCGGGAAGGATTTCGTAGTCGACCACGATCAGGTCCCGCGCGTCCTCGGCCTGGACCTTCGTCTCGGCGATCACCGCCGCGACCTCCTGGCCCTGGAAGCGCACCTTGTCGGTGGCGAGGACGGCCTGCGTGTCGCCACTCATCGTCGGCATCCAGGCCAGCTTGTGCTGCGCCATCAGCTCACCGGTGACGACTGCGATCACTCCCGGCTTGGCCGAGGCCGCAGTCGTGTCGATCGACTTGATGCGCGCGTGCGCGTGCGGGCTGCGCAGGATCGCCATGTGGCACATGTTGGGCAGGACGTGGTCGTCGATGTAGTTGCCCTGGCCACGCAGGAAACGCGCGTCCTCTTTGCGCTTGATCGACTCTCCGATCCCGCCGTGCATGTGCATGGTCGAGCTCATTCGGTGCCTCCCGCCATCGCCGCCTGTTTGGCCCCCATGCCCTTCGCGGCCTCCGACTGTGACTGGGCCGCGTGCTGGATCGCCTTGACGATGTTCATGTAACCGGTGCACCGGCAGATGTTGCCGCTGATCGCCCAGCGGATCTCGTCATCGGTGGGATTCGGGTTGCGCTCGAGCAGCGCTGAGCCGACCAGCATCATGCCCGGAGTGCAGAAACCGCACTGGAGGCCGTGCTCCTCGTGGAACCCGACCTGGATGGGCGAGAGCTTCGCGCCGTGCGCCGCCAGGCCTTCGACCGTCTTGATGTCCCGGCCATCGACCTGGACGGCGAGCAGGGTGCACGACTTGACCGGTTCTCCATCCAACAGCACCGTACACGCGCCGCAGCTGGTCGTGTCGCAACCGATGTGTGTGCCGGTGAGGGTGAGGTTCGTGCGCAGGAAGTCGACGAGCAGGACCCGTGGCTCGACGTCCCCGCTCCGCTCTGTTCCGTTGACGCGCATCGTCACCTTCACGCCTTAACCTCCTGGGCTCGAGCGAGGGCAGCTTTGAGGCCGCGCTGCACGAAGACCCGAACCACGTCCTTCTTATATGCGGCTGTGCCGCGGATATCGTCCTTGGGCTCTGCGGCCGCCGCCGCGAGCCGGGCCGCCTCGGCGATCACGTCGTCTTTCAACTCGTGTCCGACGAGCGCTTTCTCGGCCTGCGTTGCCTTGATGTTCGTGGCGCCGACAGCCGTCAGGCCGATGCCGGCCTTCTTCACCTTGTTGCCGTCAAATTCGACCTGCACCGCGACGGCGACTGTGGCAAAGTCGCCGACTCTGCGCTCGAGCTTGTGGTAGCTGCCGCCAGCTCGCCCCGAGGGCAGCGGGATCCGGATCTCGGTCACCACCTCGTCCGGCCGCAGGGTCGTCGTGAACGGGCCCTGGAAGAAGCCGTCGGCGCGGATCACGCGCTCCCCGGACGCGGAGCGGGCCACCAGCTCGGCGTCGAGCGCCAGCATGACCGAGCCCCAATCGCCGGACGGGTCCGCGTGGCAGACCGACCCGGCCACCGTTCCCCGGTTCCTCACCAGCGGATCGGCGATCCAGTGGACGGCCTCGACCATCACGGGAAGAAGTTTCGCCAGCTCCTTGCTCCGCTCGGCATCGACGTGGCGCGCCAGCGCGCCGATCCGCACGTGGCCGTTGTCACGTTTGATGTCGGCCATCGACGGCAGGCGGCCGATGTCGACGACCAGGGCGGGCTGGGAAAACCGCAGCTTCAGGAGCGGGATGAGGCTCTGGCCGCCGGCCATGACCTTTGCGTCATCACCGCGCTGCTTCAGGATGGAAAGGGCTTCTTCAAGGGTCGACGGAGCGAGATAGTCGAAAGCAGCAGGAAACATCGTCCCTCCTCCCTGGCACGCGACAAAGACGGCGCGGGAGACCGCGCCATGCGCCGGTATATCACCGGATGGTTGCGTTGTCAAACAATCCCCATCCGGCGGCGACAGCGACTCGCGATACCATCTTCAGTGGCATGGTGACCGAGGCGGTCAAGGCCTTCAGCGCCGAGGAGATCTCCGAGCTCTGCGCGCGCCACACCCTGTACGACTGGTCGGTCCAGGCGGGGCTGAAACCACTTGCCGTCGGGAGCGCCCAGGGCGTGTACTTCCACACCCTCGACGGGCGGCGGTTCATCGACTTCAACAGCCAGCTCATGTGCGTCAACGCGGGCCACGGCGACCGCCGGATCATCGAGGCGATCAAGCGGCAGGCCGAGCAGCTGGCCTACATCAGCCCTTTCATGGCCACCGAGCCCCGCGCCCGGCTCGGTCGCAAGCTGGCCGAGCTGCTGCCGGGCGACATCGACAAGGTGCTGTTCACGCTCGCCGGCGCGGACGCCAACGAGAACGCGATCAAGATCGCACGCACCGTGACCGGCCGGCCCAAGATCCTTGCCCGCTACCGCTCGTATCACGGATCAACCGGAAGCGCGATCCAGGCGACGGGCGACCCGCGTCGCTGGCCCAACGAGTTCTCGAGCGGAGTCGTCCACGTGCTCGACCCGTATCACGGCATCCAGCGCGGAACCGACTCGGCCGACGCGGCCCTGGCCCAGCTGGAGGAGACAATCCAGCTCGAGGGCCCGCAGACGATCGCCGCCTTCATCCTCGAGCCGATCACCGGTACCAACGGCATCCTGATCCCGCCGGACGGCTACCTGCAGGGCGTCCGCGAGCTGTGCGACCGGTTTGGCATCCTCCTGATCTGCGATGAGGTGATGACCGGCTTTGGGCGCACCGGCAGGTGGTTCGCCGTCGACCATTGGGGAGTCGTGCCGGACCTCATCACGCTGGCGAAGGGCCTGACGAGCAGCTACGTGCCGCTCGGCGCGGTCGGGATGCGGCCGAAGGTCGCGGCTTACTTCGACGACCACGTCTTCTATGGAGGGCTGACCTACAACAGCCACCCGCTCGGCTGTGCCGCAGCGCTCGGCGCCATCCAGGCCTACGAGGAGGACGACATGGTGGGCAACGCCCAGCGAATGGGCGAAGTGCTGAAGCGGCTTCACAAGAAGCTGCAGGAACGCCACCCGTGCGTGGGGGCGACCCGCTCGATCGGACTTTTCGGGGCGTTGGAGCTCGTACGCGATCGGCGCACGCTGGAGCCGCTCGCGCCGTTCAACGGCACGTCGCCCGAGATGAAGGCGATCGGCCAGGCGCTGCTCGACGCCGGACTGTTCACGTTCATCCGCTGGAACACGATCATGACCAACCCGCCCCTGTGCATCACCGAGGCCCAGCTGGACGAGGGCTTCGAGATC
>JBGQGS010000094.1:0-8829 GCA_041497555.1 Candidatus Dormibacteraceae bacterium
CGCTGGGTCCTGCGGCGCCAGATCCGCCTGGCCGGCCAGCTCTAGAGAGGCTTGCGGCCGGGGACGCCGGGCCGGCGCGGGTAGGCGGGTGGCGTGGACCGGACCTTGTCGACGATGACCACCGTCCCGGCGGTTCGGGCCTTTGACGGCGCCGCCATGACCGCTTTCAGTGCTCCGCCCATGGCTTCCATGGCATGGCCGGCCCCCTCGATGCTTTCGGTCTCCGTCTTCTGGGCCAGCAGGCGCCCGCCGACCCTGACCAGCGGAAGGCACAGCTCGACCAGCACCCGCATGGGCGCGAGGGCGCGCGCCACGGCGAGGTCGAACGACTCGCGGTAAAGCGGATCCTGCCCCACCTCCTCCGCGCGCCTGGGCAGCACCTCGACGTCCTGCAATCCCAGTGCGGCGCACGCCCGGACGAGGAAGGCGGCCTTGGCCTGGTCGGCCTCGACGAGCGTCAGCATCAATCCCGGGCGGGCGATCTTCAGCGGCAGGCCTGGCAGCCCCCCACCGGAACCCACATCCACCACCCTGGTCGCGTCACCGAGGTGCTCCAGCAGGACGAGTGAGTCGTCGATCAACTCGGCCGCCGGCCCCGACACCAGCCCGGGCCATTCGGAGATCATTCGCGCGAGCTCGTGCAGCTTAGAATCAATCACAACATGCCTATCTACGAGTATCGGTGCGAGAGCTGCTCCGAGAGGTTCGAGATCTTGACCAGGTTCGCCGAGCGGGACACCTCCCAGGTCTGCCCGGCCTGCGAATCGACCAGGACCAGGGTGCTGGTCTCGAGCTTCGCCGTCGCGGGCGGCGAGTCATCCGAGTCGCTCGACCTCGGGAGCGCAGAGGGTGGCGGCGGCTGCTGCGGAGGCGCGTGCGGCTCCTGCGGCTCCTCTCCGAACTAGAGCCCTAACCCCTTGTTGTTCCCGGTCACGTACCGGGTGAACGCCGCCGGCCACATGGAGGTGGGCGGCTGCGATCTCGTCGAGCTGGCCCGAACGCACGGCACGCCGCTCTACGTCTACGACGAGGCGACCGTCCGCCAGCGCGCCTCCGAATACATCACCGCCATGGGTTCGGCGGGCCAGGTGCTCTATTCGGCCAAGGCGTTCGCGTCGCCGCAGTTCCTGCGCGTTGTGGCCGAGGAGGGGTTGGGGCTCGATGTCGTCTCTGCCGGTGAGCTCTACGTGGCTTTGAAGTCGGGTTTCCCACAAGGCCGCATTCACTTTCTGGGCAATAACAAGAGCCGGCAGGACCTGGAGGCCGCCTACCAGGCAGGCGCGACGATCGTCATCGATGGCGACTACGAGTTCGAGCTGTTGCGGGGAGTCGTTCCCGAGGGCAAGCGGACGCCGGTGATGCTCCGGCTGTCGCCGGGGGTCAAACCGGACACGCTCGATCACATCTCAACCGGTCAACTCGATTCGAAGTTCGGCTTCTCCATCGAGTCCGGGGCAGCCCGCCGGGCGGTCGAACAGGCATTGAGGCACCCTCGACTCGACTTGATGGGTCTCCACTCGCACATCGGGTCGCAGATCCTCGGTCTCGGCGCCTACGAGGACGCGATGAGCATCATGCTCGACCTGCTCGTCACGCTGCGTGACGAGCTGGATTTCGAGCCCCGCAAGCTGGGTGCGGGCGGCGGGCTCGGCATCGCTTACACGCGAAACGACGACCCGCCCACGCCCCGCCATTTCGTGGAGGTGGTTCAGCACGCGCTGGTCGTCGGCTGCGCGCAGCGGGGACTGAAAGTGCCGCAGCTGGTGGTCGAGCCCGGGCGCTCGATCGCCGGGCCGGCCGGCATGGCTCTGTACACGATCGGTTCGATCAAGGATATCCCGGGTGTCCGCCGCTACGTCGCCGTCGACGGCGGCATGGGCGACAACATCCGGCCCAAGCTCTACGGCGCTCGCTACGAGGCGTACCTCGCGTCCGACCCGGATCGCGCTCCTGACGGCAAGGTCACGATCGCCGGTAAGTACTGCGAATCGACCGACATCCTGATCACTGACATCGAGATGCCGCCGCTGAAGGCAGGCGACGTCATCGCCTTGCCCGCGGCGGGCGCGTACTGCCTGGCGATGGCGAGCAACTACAACGGCATGCCGCGACCCGAGGTGCTGATGCTGAATGAAGGCCAGGCGCGGATCATGCGGCGGCGGGAGACGCTGGACGACCTCGTCGCAGCGGAGGTCTTCTGATCAGGCTCCTACGGACATCGATGGAGAGGTGTAGCAAGGACCACTGACGTTGTCGCACGCCACCACGTAGGCGTTGAGGCCCGGCGAGATCCCCGGGGGCGTGTGGACCGTGGCTCGAAAATCGCTCGACAGGACGGTTACGTTTCCAGCGAAGTGTGGCGCGTCTTTCTGAAAGACGACCAACTTGGCAGGAGTGCCGACGGTGAAGTACTGGAGCCTGACGATGAAGTTCCCGGTGGCTGAAACCGACAAGAGGCCGACGACTGGCTTTGGCGTGGGCGTCGGCGTCGGCCGCGGGCTGGGACTCGGCGAAGCCGTCGGGACCGAAGTCGTTGTCGGGGAGGGACTCGCCAATGCGACAGGCTCGAGGACATGAAGGATGACGGTCGCGCGGCACACCCTGGCCCAACAGATCTTGACCGTGTGATCGCCGATCTCGATGGAGCGTGGAATCAGGATTGAGACGTGGACATTGCCGTACACGTCGGCGCGGAAGGGAAACGTGTGGAGGGTGCTGAGCAGCTGGATCTCCCCATTCTGGTTGGCGGGCAGGTTGGTGCCGCTCACCACCACCGTGTCGCCGGCCGCGACGGTTGACGCCGACAGCGAGAGCGCCGGCCTCGGCTTCGTGACGACATAGGCGGCGCCTCCAACGATGAGCAGGGCCACGACAGCCGCTAGAGCGACAAGGCCTTTGCGTGATTTCCGCTTCGCCGCCGGCGGAGGGGGCGATGGGTAAGCGACGGCGACCGTCTCGCTCGAGTCCGCCAAATCGTCGTCTGCAGCAGAAGCCGCGACCGTGGCCGGCGTGACCAGGGGCATGGTCGAGGCAGCGCCCGGCGTCATCACCATGGTCCTCGCCGCAGCCGGCCCGGCCTTTCGGGCAAGCGCCGCGGCGAGAGCATCGACAAAGGCGGTGCAGCTTTCCCAGCGGGCAGACGGATCCTTGGCCAGGCCGCGCATGATCACCGAGTCCACCTTCGGGTGCAGCGAGTGGTTCCGGGCAGTGGGTGGCGGAGGCTCGCGGTGGACCTGCGCGTAGAGGATCTCCATCAACCCCTCGCCGTCGAACGGGATCACGCCCGTCAGCATCTCGTAGGCGATGGTCGCCAACGAGTAGCGATCCGCAGCGGGCCCGACTTTGCCTCCGGTCACCTGCTCGGGAGCCATGTAGGCCGGCGTTCCGGTGGTCACCCCGGTCATAGACTTCAACGACGAGCCCTGGAGCAGCTTGGCGAGGCCGAAGTCCGCGAGCACGGGCGTGTCGTCCTTCTCCAGCAGGACGTTGGCGGGCTTGACGTCCCTGTGAACGATTCCGAGCCCATGCGCGTAGTCGAGTGCGGAAGCGATGCCGCGCAGGTACTTGAGCGCCGCGGCCGGGTCGAGCTGCCCCTGGGCGAGCCGATTGGCAAGGCTTCCGCCCGGGACGTACTCGATGATCATGTAGGGCGTCCCGTCGTGCTCGCCGAAGTCGTACACGTTCAGGATGTTGGGGTGCCGCATCTGGGCGATCGCCTGCGCCTCGTGGCGGAAGCGCGCCGTCGAGTCGGGGTCCGGAGCGATCGCCTGGAGGACCTTGACGGCGCCCGTTCGCGCGAGCTGGACGTGGTAGGCGCGGTAGACGAGACCCATCGCCCCCTGGCCAATGAAGTCCTGGACCTCGTACTGCCCGAGCTTGGTTCCCGTGGCGATCGGCACGGCCCCAGATTATGAGGTTCGGCTCCTGAACCCCAACGCCACTTGTTAACAGGGGTCCCGAAGAAGCCCCGCTTCACGGCGCAGCCTCGGAGTTCGTGGGGCTCTAACCGATCGTTGACTCTTGCTTCCAGCCGCCGCCGCCCCCGCGCCTGACAGCAACGACCCCCGCGAGGATCGACAGGGCGATCTCGCTTGGCGTGACCGCTCCCAGATCGAGGCCCACGGGACTCTGGATTCGTGCGATCACGTCTTCGGGCACTCCCTTGGCCAGCAGCGCCTCCAGGTGGTGGCCGGTGTGTCGCCGGCTGCCGACAAGGCCGATGAATCGGGGCTCCTTCGGCAGAAGGGTCTCGAGTGCCGGCACTAGATCCTCGGCGTCGTGGTCGGTGTGTACCGCGTAAACCTCCGATCCGAGCGCACCTGGCAGCTCGTCCAGCGAGATGACCGCCTCCTGCCATCGCGCGCCCTTCAGGCGTTCGGGCCGCGTCTCCACCAGGACCGTGCGAAATCCGAGCTCGGGCGCCCAGCGCAGGAGGGCGCCGGCCACCGGCGTCGCGGCAAAGACGACCAGGGTGGGCGACGCTGGGTAGGGCTCCAGGTAGACCTCGATTGAGCCGAGGTCATGACTGTACGTCTGCAGCTTCGGCGTGCCAGCGTCCGCGATCCGCCCGGCGTCGGCCAGCGCGGCGGCATCGAACTCGCTGCAGCCGAGCGTGCCCGCCAGCGCGGCCGTGCGCGAAAGCAGGATCTTGGCTCCCTGATGAGACGGTGGCTCACCGTCCAGCTTGATCACGGTCGCGAGGACGACCTCCTCGCCGCGCGAAATTCGGCCGGTGAGTTCCTCCTCAACAGATGTCCGGCCGGGCGTCCCGGCCGGTTGGCTAGGCACGGGCAGGTGCGCGTGCCAGCGTGGAGCGGATGATCGCGTGAGCGCGCGAGATCTCTTCGTCGGTCGTCGCGTAGCCGGTCGTCAGTCGCAGGCTGCCGAGCGCCTTCTCCAGGCTGAGGCCCATGGCGACCAGGACGTGCGACGGATCCAGGGAGCCCGATGCGCATGCGGACCCGCTCGATGCGGCGACCCCGGCGAGGTCGAGCGCGAGCAGCACATCTTCCCCGCGGCGGTCGGCGAAGGCACAGGTCGCGAAGTTGGGCAGGCGGCTATCCGCGCCGGTGAGCACGCCGCCCATTTCGACAAGGAGCTCGCGCAAGGTTGCGGCCTGTCGCGCGGCCACGCCTGCCCGGGATGCTCTGTCGCGAATGCAAATGGAGAGCGCCATCGCGACCGCGGTCGCGGCCCCGACATCCTCTCGACCCCCCCGGCGGCCCCACTCCTGGGGACCTCCATAAAGAAGAGGATCGATCCTGACTCCGTCCTTGACGAGCAGGATGCCGCCCCGCCCGGCGCCGAGCTTGTGGCCGCTGAACGAAAGGAGGTCCGCGCCGTCAGGGATTGGAATCCATCGCGGACCAGCACCCGCATCGATGTGCACGAGGGCGCCGACGTCATGCGCCCGCGCAATGATCCCGGCCACGGGCTGGATGGTGCCGACCTCGTTGTTGGCGAGGCCGATCGAGACCAGCCCGGCGGAGGCCGGGATGTCGTTTGCGTCGGCGCACCCATACCCGTCGACCTTCGCCACCTCAACTGCGTGACCTTCCGACTGGAGACGCCTCACTGCGCCCAGCACCGACTGATGCTCAGCCGCCCAGGTGACGATGACCCCGCGTTTCGACAACCTTCGCGCTGCGCCGAAGAGCGCGAGGTTGACGGCCTCGGTGCCAGATGCGGTGAAGGAGATCTCGGTGCGGTCGGCGCCAAGGGCCAGGGATGCCATGTCACGTGCACGGTCGATCGCGGCTCGGGCGGCGCGTCCTTCGGTGTGCGGGCTCGAGGGATTGCCGTCGGGGACGTCGCCCAGCGCCTCGCGAACCTCGGAGAGCACGGGTGCGGAACCGGCATCGTCGAGGTAGATGCGTGTCATTTGTGTGGCGCCCTGCGCGCGCCGGGCCGCCGGGCCCAAACGCTCCGCGCGATCAGCCGCGGCTGTGGTCCGGTTGGTGAATGAGCTCCGTGAACGTACCTTGAAAGTTCTTGAGATACAGGTGAAGGTCGAGGATCTCGTCGACGGTGATCGGTTCCGCCGCGACCGGCTCCACATCCGGCTCGGGAATTGCCTTCTCGATTTCCTCGACGGCGCCACCGGCGATCGCCAGCACGACGATGAACGTGACCTGGCATTGTGCGCAGGTGACCTGCAGGTGGAAGCGCTCCTCTTCGTGGCTGAGGACCTGCACGTCGCAGCCCTTGAGGCTGCGTCCGCAGACCGGGCAGTTGTAGAAGCGCGCTCGGTCGCGGATGAACTCGATGATGCTCATCGCGTGGCCCATATTACGCCCCGAGAATCCCGGCTAGCGTTGGCCTTCGATGCACGTGCAGCCATCCGGTCCCACCACGGCCGAATGCACGGTGCCCGCGGGCAGAACCATCCGGTCTCCCGCCTTCAGCTCGATCCGGCGAGCCTCGGCCTCGAGCACGAACGTGATCGATCCGTCGGCGCAGTACAGGACCTTCTCGTAAGGGTGTTTGTGGGCCGCGTAGCGATCACCGGGTCCGTTCGACCACGAGTAGCAGCTGCTCGCCTCGCTGCGCAGCCGGCTCATCAAATCATCGAGGCCCGCCATGCGACCGATTCTAAGATTGCAGGGGTGAAGCCTCGGTTCCTTGCCGACTGCAACGTCGGGCGGCTCGCGCGCTGGCTGCGCGCGCTTGGATATGACGCGTCCTACCACGCACGCATCGGCGATGCTGAGCTCGTCCGCGAAGCGGCCGCGGAGAGCCGGGTGCTGCTCACGCGCGACCGCGACCTGACCAAGCGCCGCGTCATCCAGACCGGCGTCGTGCGGGCCATTCTGATCCGCGACGACGATGTGACCAAGCAGCTTCGCCAGGTCTTCGCGGAGCTCGGACTCGAGCTCAAAGAGGCCCTCACCCGCTGCATCGAGTGCAACTCCGAGCTGCAGTCGCGCGTCCCGGCGACTGTGGCAGAGCGGGTGCCGCCCTACGTGCGCCGCACGCAATCGCGGTACTCCGAGTGCCCCGAGTGCGGGCGCATCTATTGGGCCGGAACCCACTGGCAGCGGATGCGCGAGGTCCTCGCGGGCCTGTGAGGAGCGTCCTGCGCCGGCTGCTCGCGGGCGAGCTCACCGAGGAGGAGGCGATCTCCCAGCTGCGCCGGATTCAGCTCGATGAGCTCGGCGGGCGCGCGAAGCTCGACCTGGGCCGATTCCTGCGGCGCGGCATCCCTGAGGTCGTCCTGGCCGCCGGCAAGACACCCGCCGACGCCGCGCGCGTGGTCGTGGCCATGGCCGAGCGCCAGGGGCAAGGCTTGATCAGCCGGATGACCGCGGCGCACGAAGTCGCATTGCACGAACTGGCTTCCGCCGCCGGAATGCGGGTGATCGGCTACGCGTGTTCGGCTCGCGTGCTTCGGCCGCCGTTCGTGCCGGAGGCGATCGGCGGCAAGGTTGGCGTTCTCACCGCTGGGACGTCGGACCTCCCCGCGGCCGAGGAAGCGCAGATGGTCGTGGAAGCCTGCGGCCTGGAGGCCAGGCTCGAGGCCGACCTCGGCGTCGCGGGCCTGCATCGATTCGTCGGTCCGCTCGCGTCGATCCTCGAATGGGGTGCCGACGTCATCATCGTCGCGGCCGGCATGGACGGGGTGCTGCCGGGACTTGTCGCAGGTCTCATCGACGTACCGGTGATCGGCCTGCCGATCTCGACCGGCTACGGGCGCGGCGGCGCGGGTGAGGCGGCGCTCACCACGATGCTCCAGTCATGCTCGACCGGGCTGGTGGTGGTGAACATCGACAACGGTATTGGCGCGGGCGCGGCCGCGGTGCTCGTCGCTCAGCGCCGTCTTCGCGGCCACAACGAGGCCGCAATCGCAGCCAGCAGGGCCCCGACCAGCAGCACGCCAAGCAATGCCGGCGCGACCGCCCGCCACATCTCGACCCCGCCCGGGATGGCGAACGTGAGGCCGAGGACGAGCAAAACCAAGAGCACTCCCGCCAGCAGCCAGGGAAAACCGCGACGCCGTCGGCCGTAAAACAACAACCAGAGCGCGCCCGGCTGTTTCTTGGGCGCGCTCACAGCAGGCGCGGCACCTCGCTCAGGGAGGCGATTGTCGAGATGCCATCGGGCGTCGGTTGCTCCGTGTGCGCCGTCAAGATCACCGCTCGCATTCCGAGCGCGCGCGGACCTTCATAGTCCTCACGCACCCGGTCGCCGACGAAGAGGGCGTGCCGCGGCTCCACCGCGATGGCGTCCAGCGCGGCGCGGTACACCTCCGGCGCGGGTTTGCGGCGGCCGACCGCGCTGGAGAAGACCACCGCGTCGACCATCTCGCCGATGCCGTTGTTATCCACCTGGCGGCGCATCATCTCAGGCGGAAAGGGGGCGTTGGAGCAGACGCCGCGCTTGATGCCGTGGGCTCCCAGCCAGGAGAGAACCTGCAGCGCATCGGGATCGAGGTGGACGGCGCGGTCCCAGCACATCTGCTCGGCGTCGAGGATGTCGTGCAGCAGCCCATCTGGGAGCTTTAGCCCGGCTCTCGCCCAGGTCTCGCGGTAGACGTCCATGTACTGCACCTCGTCCTCGCTCATGCTCGCGACGTACTCCTCGAGCGGTAGGAGGACGTCTTCCAGGATGGCCTCAGCCTCGGGTGCGGGCACCCCAAGCGCCGCTTCGATGCGCGGCCGGAATTTGCGCATCACCTCTAGCAGGTCTTCGGTGGGGTAGTCGAACGTGACCAGCGTCCGGCCGTAGTCGAAGAGAACACCTTGAGTGCCGGGCATCCGCATATCCTGAACGCGTGCCGAAGCGAAAACGTCTGACTCACCTTGACGTGCGGGGCGCGGCGCGGATGATCGA
>JBGQGS010000095.1:0-8733 GCA_041497555.1 Candidatus Dormibacteraceae bacterium
ATCGCGTTCGACAGCAGATTGCCAAGTACGCTTCGCATCCGGGTCGGGTCGACTTCAACGGATTGCACGATGTTCCGGGTGTTGCCGCTGAGGGTCAGGCCCGCCGCTTCCGCCTGAGTTTTGAAGGCCTCCACCGTATCGGCGGCCAGCGCTCCCAGGTCGGTCGGCTCCTTGTGCAGGACCAGGTTGCCGGCGTCGGTCAGCACCAGCGTTCGGAGATCCTCGACCAGCCGGTCCATCGTCTGTGTCGCGTCCAGGATCGGCGCGAGGTGGTCGGCGTCCGCCGGGTACATTCCGTCCGCGATCGCCTCGGCCTGCCCTCGGATCACAGACAGTGGCGTGCGCAGCTCATGCGCGACGTCGGCAAGGAAGCTCCTTCGCTGCTCGTCGCTGGTCTTCAATCGCGCCGACATGGAGTTGAAAGCGCGTGCCACCGAACGTATATCCGAAGACCCGTGCTCGGGCACCTGCGCCGAGTAGTCGCCCGCCTCGATCCGGCCCGCCGCCTCGATGAGGCTGTCCATCGGCCTGGTCATCCTCCGCATGCCACCGGTGGCGGCCGCGCCAACGATGAGCACCAGCAGGATCCCAAGCACGATCACGGGCAGATAGCTCAGCGGATGCCCTCCGATGAACGCTCCGACCAGACCGCCGACCAGCGCCGCGACAGTCAGGGCAGCGAGGAAAAGGCAGCCGATCCACCGGACAAATGGCGGTGGCCGGCGGCGGCCCCGTCCACGCGCGGGCGGGAAAGGCTCGCCTTCCGGCCACCAGGGGGGCCGGCGCCGTGGCGGCGGTCCCCAACCGCCTCTCATCTATCGGATGGCTCGGCGAATCGGTAGCCGACGCCGAACACAGTCAGCAGGTACCGGGGCGATCGCGGGTCCACCTCCACCTTCTTCCTGATGTTCTTGATGTGCGCGTCGATCGCCCGCTCGTACGACTCGAAAGCAACACCCCGCACCGCGTCGAGCAGCTGGGCGCGCGTGAACACTCGACCCGGCTGCCGCGCCATCGTCGCAATCAGCTGGAACTCCGTCTTGGTCAGTTCTACCCGGTGACCGCCGAACCGGGCCTCCATCCGCGCCGAGTCAAGCTCGACGTCCGGGCCGACCCGGATCATGTCCGAGGGCGAGCGCCGCCCGTCAGCCCGGCGCAGCACTGCCCGTACGCGCGCTACCAGCTCCTTGGGGCTGAAGGGCTTGGTCAGGTAGTCGTCCGCGCCGAGCTCCAGGCCCACGAGCTTGTCCGACTCTTCGGTTCTCGCAGTGAGCATGATGATCGGCACCTCGCCGTCGCGCCGCAGCGCTCGGGCGACGTCCAGCCCGTCGAGTCCCGGCAGACCAAGGTCCAGGATGACCAGGTCGGGCCGGCCGGTACGCGCTGAACGCAGCGCCGACGGCCCATCCGACGCAACGAGCACGGTGAACCCACCGTGCTCGAGATAGTCGCGGATGAGCTGGACGATGCGCGGCTCGTCATCCACGATAAGGATGGTTAACCCCACGAACTCAGAGGCACAGCCGTGAGTTCGTGGGGACCCTAGCAATCGCCAAGGCGACCATCGTAGGGTCGCGCTCCCGAAGTTCCTTGGGATCTTCGCGTCCTAGACGGGCGGGCGCCATCCCACCCCACGAAATCTGCGATTTCGCGGGGACCCCGGGCGGCGCTGAAGCCTGCGTCAAGGGGCCTGGCGCCGCGTCGTTACGCATCTTTGATGCGCTCCTAGCTGCGCCACCCTTTCCTTGGCTCCGCCCGCCGATGCCGCGAAATATCCTTCGGACCTCGGTAGCGCGACCCTGGTTACAGCCAAGCTCCTCAGACCGATCTTTGGTCAGGCGGCGGAGGCGGCGCCGAACCTGAAGCAGACGGTTGCTCGCCGTGCGCCCGCTGGTGCCACTCCTGCATCCGCTCGTCGATCCTAGGCGGCATCCCGTGGACCCCATGGCCCCATCCGCCGCCCCAGTGCCGGCGTCCGAAGAACGCGAACCTGAGCAGCCAGAACAGGCCGAACACGATGAACAGGAACCAGAAGAAGCCGAAGATGCCGAAGCCCCATTGAGGACCGTACCCGTAGTAGTAGGGCGGTGCTACCGTCGCGCCCGCGGGCAGGTGCGTCGCCACCCCATCCGACCATCCCACGTTGTAGGCGATCACTCCCACGATGGCGAGCAGGATGGCCGTGACCACCAGCCCGATCAACCCGAAACCGCGTCTCATGTGAATCACTCCTTATGAATGAGTTGACTGGTACGGCCCTCATCCTTCCGGGGATTTGTGAGCGCGGTGTGAAGAAGTCGCGTTCTTCTAGACGAACGCTGTGACGTGAGCGGCGCCCACGTCAGTCGTCATGCGGCTGCGCACGCCGATCACCCCGTCGATCGCCGTGACCGCCCGCACCGTCGCCTCGAGCCGGCTCGTCTCCTCGAACACACCTGCCAGATCGACGATCCCTCCGTCGACCTTCGCGGTGAGCTTGCGCCCGCCCTGGTGCTTCTCCGCTGTCGCCAGGACGCGCCGCACATCAGCTCGCACCTGGGCGTCAGAGCGCAGGAACACCTTCAGCAGGTCTCCGCGACTGACTATGCCCACGAGCTTGCCGGCCTCGTCCACCACAGGCAGCCTCTTGAATCCCCGACTGTGCATCTCCCGCGCGGCGAGCGCGATTGGGAAATCCGGCCGCACGGTGGTCACCTCCGTGCTCATCACGCTTGCCACGTCCAGCGCGGTTGCACGCGCCCGGTCCAGGCGATCGCGTTTCGACTCCAGGACGTAAGCGTCCGGATCGCGCTTCTCCACCTTGTTGAGCAAGTCCCCTTCGGTGACGATGCCGACCAGGCGGCCGTCTTGATCGACGACCGGAAGCCCGCTCACGCGCTTACGGCGCAAGGTCCGCACGGCATCTTTGAACGACGTCTCAGGGGTCACCGTGACGACCGGTGAGGACATCACCGAGGCAACGCTATGCATTGAACCGAATCCTGCCGCCGCGCCGCTGCAAGTTCGCGGGCCGAAAGCCCCGCCCTGCTCGGGACTAAAAGCCGCCGATCTCCATCTCGACCAGCTCCGCGGTCCGGCGCCACAGGGCGCTCTGAACCGCCTCGTCCGCGGCGGTCTTCGGTGGCTCGATCCGTCGCGTGCCCTTGAAGAACCAGCCGGTCGTGCCGGCATGTGCGGGCGAGGTTGCGAGCTCGACCAGGTCCTGGGCGGTGCGCTCCGGGGATCCCGAGACGAGCCGCGCAAGGATGCGGATGGGTCGCGACGCCTCGCGCATGAGCTCTGAACGGACCAGTCCCGGGTGGAATGCGTTGGCCCGCACGTCCCACCGCCTCGCCCGCCGCGCCAGCTCGAAGGTGAACATCAGGTCCAGCGCTTTCGTCGCGCCGAAGGTGTGCAATGCGTCGAACCGGTCCTTCGAGAAGAGGCGCTCCATATCGACGCTGGTGGTCGACGGTGCCGTCACAGTGATCACCCGACCGCCACCGAGCAAACGGTCGCGGAGCAGGTTGGTGAGCAGGAACGGCCCGAAATAGTTGGTCGCGAGCATGAGCTCGAACCCGTCGGAAGTCTTGTGGTAGGCCCTCGCGAAGACGGCCGCCACGTTCAGCAGCGCCTCGATGCGACCGCCGGCTCGGTTGATCTCGCGCGCCGCGGAGCGCACTGAGGACATCGTCGACAGATCGATGGGCACTTGCGAGATGCGGTTGTCCACGCCTCCCAGGCGCTCCACCAGTGCGTCCAGCCGCTCGGACGGGCGCGCCATCAAGACCACTCGCGCTCCGCTGCGGGCGAGCATGGCGGCGGTCGCCGACCCGATCGCACCGGTGGCCCCACTGACGACGACCGTCGGATGCAGTGCGACCACGGCCTAAGTGTCTTTCGCCGGAGAGGGTCTTGGCAAGACGACGTGCCAAGCTTTCGGAGAGTGAGACCTCTCATCAGCGCTCATCGCGGAGGCTGCGACGCGGAAGGTTTGCCGGCGGCTGAGCGGTATCGGCGTGCCATCGCGCTCGGTGTCGACTTCGTGGAATTCGACGTCCGGCGAACCAGGGACGGGGTGAACGTCATCCACCACGACGACTGCACCGTCTCGGGCCGTGCTATCCGGGACTGCGCGTACCGCGAGCTGTCCGAGGAGCTTGGCCTTGAATCGCTGACCTTCGAGGAGCTGCTGGACGTCGCCGCCGGGCAGGTCGGCCTTCATCTCGACCTTAAGGAGACCGGTTACGAGGCTGACGTAGTTCGTTCGGCGCTCGACCGGTGCCCAGCCGAGAAACTCGTTATCACCTCCGGAGACTCGGCGATCCGCACCATCAAGGAGCAGTTCCCACAAGTCCGCGCGGGGCTCTCGATCGGGGATGACCTGACAGGCGCCGCGCCCTGGCTGAAACTCGGCGTGCGGCTGAGCGAGCTGTTTCCGCGTCGCAGGCTGGAGCGATGTCACGCCGATTTCCTCGCGGTACACCAGCAGCTGGCCGGGCTCACCGTCCTTCGCTACTGCGAGCGGGAGGGCATTCCGGCGTGGGTCTGGACGGTCGACGACGAGCCCGGGATCGCCCGGTTTCTTGCCGACCGAAGGGTCACCGCGCTGATCACGAACCGTCCTGACATCGCGCTGAGTATCGCGACCTCGAGGTCCGGTACTCGTGCTTAGGTGATATGGATATCCGTCTCGCAGCAGAATAGGCCGAGGTCCGGTGACCAGCGGAGGATGAAAGGCCGAGTCCCAGTGCTCACGCGAAAGCAGATGCTGATGGGGCCAAAGATTGCGCCGTTACTGAATTCGTGGCGGCTCCACGTGGTGCAGCCCGGCGCGTTTGTGACCAGGCCTGACACATGCCGGCTGGCGTCGATCAGCTCGAGATCTTCAGGGGAGGCGTGGGTCGAGGGGCTCGAGTTCTGGAACTTGATCTGCATGCTTACGAGGTCCCCATTGACTGCGACATTGGAGATCCACACCGTGTAGCCCTGGACGTCCGCACAAGGGCCAGGCGAGCAGTTCTCCGGCGTGAGGGCAGTGTTGTTTGATGTCTGCAGCGGGGCGTGCAGCGCCTGGTAGGCGGTAACGCCGGCGACCGCCGCCACAATCAACCCGACGGCGACCGCGCCGAGGGTCAGGAGACGCCGGATCATTGCTTGCGCATCCCGGTAACAAGATAGGTGACGCCCCTTTGACGCGGGACGCTAGAAGACTCGATGCGGACCTACAATTTCGCGGATGGGAGACCGCGGTGTCCAGCCTGCTGCTCCGCGGCTTTGCCCTCGGGTTCGCGGTGGCGGCGGCCCCCGGACCGATCTTCTTTCTATGCCTTAGGCGAACCCTTCTGCGGGGCCGGCTGTACGGCCTCGTCTCGGGATTCGGCGTCGCGACCGCCGACGGCTTCTACGCCGCACTCGCCTCCTTTGGCGTCGCCGCGATGGCGACGTCGATCGCCAGCGGCCGGCGACCGCTGGCGGTGCTCGGCGGCGCGGTGCTGATCGTGGTTGGGGCTCGGATTCTGCTCGAGAGGCGGCAGGACCTGAGCCAGGCGCCGGCCACCACCAGCACCGGTCTAGCCTGGGCTTACGTCTCGACGCTCGGGCTGACGATCACCAACCCGGCCACCATCATCTCGTTCGCCGCGCTCGCGGCCACCCTGGGGCTCGGCTCCGGCGCCGGCCTCCTGAAGCCGGCCGTGCTGGTCGGGGGCGTGCTCCTCGGGTCGGCGACGTGGTGGTGCGTGCTGGCAGCCGCCGCGTCGCAGCTGAAAACACGTTTGACACCTGCTTTGATCCGCGGCATCAGCGCGTTCAGCGGGGCGGCGATCACGATCCTTGGAATGCTGGCGATCTACTCGGCCTTTTCATAAAAAGTGAATACCCGGTCGCGAACTTATGGTTGGGAAGATCCGGCCGCGACCCTGGCCGCCGCGGCGGTCATGAGTGGGCTCGAGTTCTGGAAGGCAGTCCTCGAAGGGAAGCTGCCTCCGCCTCCGATCGCGGCGACCATGGATTTCACGGCGGTAGAGGCCGAGGAGGGGAGAGTCGTCTTTGTCGGTGAGCCGGGGGAGTTCGCCTACAACCCAATCGGGGTTGTGCATGGCGGTTTCGCAATGACCATCCTGGATTCGGCACTGGGCTGCGCCGTCCACACCACGCTTGCGCTGGGTGAGCGTTACACGACTCTCGAGACCAGCGTCAACTTTGTTCGCCCGATCACCAAGGAAACCGGGCGCGTCCGCTGCGCGGGCGTGGTACTGCATCGGGGAGGACGAGTCGCCACAGCGGAGGGGAGGCTGATCGCCGAGAGCACAGGCAAGCTCCTCGCGCACGGCACCACCACCTGCATGGTCATCAAGCCGTGACTGCGGGCCATCGCATTCACCTCGTCGACGTCTTCGCCGAGAAGCCTCTGACGGGCAACCAGCTGGCGGTGGTGCTCGACGGGCAGGACATTCCGAGCGACGTCATGCAGCGCATTGCCAAGGAGATGAACATCTCGGAGACCACGTTCGTGATGCCGCCACAGGACCCGGCAAACGCCGCCCGGGTTCGCATCTTCACTCCCGCGAGCGAGCTGCTGTTTGCCGGCCATCCGACCGTCGGGACGGCCTGGGTGCTGGCGACCGAGGGGTTGATACCGGGTGGGTCGCTGGAGTTCGTTCTAGAAGAGGGTGTCGGTCCTGTGAAGGTCCGTGGCGTGAAGGGTCCGGACGGCCTGACGTTTTGGATGACCCACCCACAGCTCACGTTCGGCGAAATTGCCGCGCGGCGCGCCGACGTGGCGTCCGCCATCGGGCTCACCGAGGCCGACTTGGTGGCTGATGTTCCGGACCAGGTCGCGAGCACGGGGAATCCGTTCCTGTTTGTCGCGCTCCGGGACGCTCGAGCCGTGGACGCCGCGGTGCTTGACCTGCACCGCCTTACCGATGTGTTGAAAGACCTCGCGTTCGGCGCGTTTATCTTCGCGGCAGTCGGTGGCAACCGCCTCTACAGCCGCATGTTCTCCCTGGACATCCCCGAGGATCCGGCGACGGGTTCTGGCAGCGGCCCTCTGGGGGCTTTTGCCGTCAGGTACGGGCTGGTGCCGCGGACGCCGAAGGTCGTGATCGTCAACGAGCAGGGAACAAAGATTGGCCGGCAGAGCTTCATCCATATCGAGCTGACGTACCGTGGCTCGGAGGACGTTCCTTCTTGCATCGAAGTCGGTGGGTCGGTGCGGCCGGTTATCAAGGGGACGCTGTCGCCGCTTTTATAGTGTCTCGGCAGTGATCGTCGACAGCTTCAAGTTCCTCCCGCGAAGCTTCCGCCCGCTCTACGAAGGCCGCGGGCCGTTTCCCGGCGAGGAAGAGCCCGTTTGGGCGCCGTTCGAGAAGCGTCTGGCTGAATCGCGCATCGCGCTGCTCACTTCGGCGGGTATGTACTTGAAGCGCTCGCAGCCACCCTTCGACCTCGAGCGCGAACAGACGCATCCGGACTGGGGCGACCCGACCTGGCGCGCAATCCCCGCGGTTTGTACTGCAGCGGACATCGGCGTCGCGCACCTACATATAAATGACGAGGACCTGCTGGCCGATCCTGAGATCGCGCTTCCAATGCACATGCTCGGCCGGCTCACGAGGGAGGGCGTGATCGGCTCAGCGGCGGCCGAGCACCTCGCCGTGATGGGCTTCCAGGATCGAAGACTTCAGGACTGGCGGCACAGGACGGCGGTCGAGCTGGTCACTCACCTCAGAGGCGAGGCCGCCGACGGTCTCATCCTCGCCCCGGCTTGACCCGACTGCTGCGCGAACGTGCCCGTGCTGGCACGGTGGATCGAGGCGGCGGGAATCCCCACTGTGATCGTGACCATGATGCCGGCGGTGGCTGAGGAGAGGCGGGCGCCGCGGATCGTCGGTGTCGAGTTCCCGTTCGGTCACGCGTTTGGGATGCCACACGACGGGGCGATGCAGCGACGAACGCTCGAGCTGGCCCTGCGCGTCCTGGCGGGCGCTGCCGAGTTCGACACCCGCGTCGATCTGGACGTGGAATGGCCGGTTCCGGTGCGCGAGGCCTACCGAGCGTGGCAGCCAAAGGAGCCGAGCCCGATCGTCAGGAAGATGCTGGAGTCGCGACGTTCAGAGCCGGGCGCGTCCTAGAGAGGGGCGCGAGACCTCGACCCGGCGCGTGCCCGTCAACTCTGCAAGGAGTGGAACCAATTTTGAGACTCGACCGGTACTGACTCTGATACCGGCGAGCGCCGAGCCTCGTGCCCATGTTCACTCTTCAGTCTCGCCATCGCCTCGACATCCGCGTCCATCACTTCGCCTACGCGCTGTTCGCCTGCGCTTGGGCCCACGACGCTGAGCGGCTGAGCTCTCGGCTCGAGGCCGGCTGGTCGCCATGCGGCCAGGGCTTGGCCTGCCGGTCAGTTCGCTCCGGGTTCCACCTTCTGCTCGACGCGCTCGCTCTGCCGGCCGGCGGTGAGGTCCTCGTCTCGGCGGTGACCCACCCGGACATGGTCCGCATCCTGGAAGCGCACGGGCTGGTCGCCGTACCAGTTGACCTCGATGTGGCCACACTCGCACCGCGGCTAGAGCTGGCCGAGCGCTTGGTGACGCCCCACACCAAGGCCGTCCTGATCGCCCACCTCTTTGGTGGTCGCGTTGACATGAAGCCGCTCGCGGCATTCGCGAAGGGCCATGGATTGCTTCTTTGGGAGGACTGCGCCCAAGCATTGACCGGCCCGCGTGACTCCGGTGACCAGAGCGCGGA
>JBGQGS010000096.1:0-8701 GCA_041497555.1 Candidatus Dormibacteraceae bacterium
AGTACCGGCCGAGGAGGGCGGATTCGGCGGGTGTGAACTCGGTCCCGGGCATCTATCTATCGTATCCCCGGCACAACATCTGGGGGCCAAAAGATCCCGGACCCCAGTATCTGGGCGGGCAAGCCAGGAGTTGTCCCCGACCTGTCCCCACCCTTGTTAGCAACCGCCTGCGAATCGCCGACGCCCAAGGGGCCCGCGCCTCACTACCCAGCGTCGCACTCTAGGCCGGATTTACTCCGGCCGTCCCCTACTCCTCCTCACCCCTGACCCGGCGCGTGCGCCAGCCTGTTCAAGCAATCCCGTCCCGGGGGAAGGTGAGCGCCGGCCCTGGCGAATCGTTATCGGCTGTTCGCGAGGTGATGAGGGCCGGGTGACCGCGAATCCCAGTTGAGCGCCGGCCCTACGAATCGCCACTTGCTGCTCGGATGTGGTGAGGGCCGGGTCCCGATGAGCGGAAACCGCCGAGGTTTCCGCTCATATCGATCCGGTAGCGTCAACGTCAGTGGACTGGGAGGGGCACTGGAAAGACATCGTCAAAGAGAGAGCGAGCCTCGCCGGCACGCATGCCGATCCGGGCTATTGGGACCGCCGCGCGGCGAGCTTTGCCCGCTCGACGCATTCGCGCGCCGACGAGTTCCTGAAGATCGTCGACCCATACCTCTCACCGCGTAAGACGCTCATCGACGCGGGTGCGGGCACAGGCCGTCACGCGGTTCCTCTGTCGGAGCGGCTCGAATGGGTGACGGCCGTTGAGCCGTCTGAGGGCATGCGCGCCCAGATCCCAACTCGAGACAACATGACCGTCATCGCCAGCACATGGGAAGACGCAGAGGTCGCACCGGCAGACCTGGTCATCTGCTGCCACGTGCTGTACGGCGTGGGTGACCCCGCGCCTTTCATCTCCAAGCTCGACCGGTCCGCGCGCGAGCGCGTCTTCATCATGCTGCGAGAGAGCGAGCTTCCCCACCCCGCGGCTGCGATCCGCAAGCGCCTCCTCGGCGACGTGGGTCCACGCCTGCCTCGCTTCACCGACTTGTTCATGCTTTTGATGCAGATGGGCATCGCGCCGGACGTCAATTTCCTCAGCTACCCAATCCTCAGTCGTTACTCGAACCTCGGCGAGGCGCTTGTCGACGCGCGCTCGCTGGTGGGCGAGGGTTGGGATGAGGCGAGGGGCCGGGCGATGCTCGAGGAGATGCTCAGTCGCGAAGGCGACGAGCTCGTTTTCGACGGCGGCATGGTGCTGTCGGGAGTTGCACATTGGCGACCACGAGCAGGGACCTGACGCTTCGCCCGATGAGGACGGCGGATCGTGCCCGCGTGATCGAGATCTGCCGCGATGTCTGGGACGGGCATGACTACCTGCCACGTGTCTTCGACGAGTGGGTGACCGACGCCGGCGCCGCCTTCCAGGCCGCCGAGGTGGACGGGGTTGTGGTCGGTCTGCAGCGCCTGCGGCCGTACGCCACAGGTCTCGTCTGGTACGAAGGCCTGCGTGTCGCGAGCACGCATCGACGCCAGGGCCTGGCGCGCGCGATGCTCGCCTCAGCGGTCGCCGAAGCCAGGCAGCAGGCCTTCCGAGAGATGCGCCTCGCGACCGGAAACGTAGACGCCGCTCGGCTGTTCGAGTCAGCAGGTTTCCGCCGGCTGGTCGATGTGCGCTGGTGGCGAGGACATCGCGTCGAAGGGGGTGAGCCGGCGCGGATGCCGGATCCGTCAGAGGCCCGGAAGCTGTGGCCCATGGTGGAGAAGAGTCCCGGCATCGAGCTGTACCACGGCGTCTCGGCCGACTTCAACGGCGCGCGGGACATTGACGTCGGGGAGCTGGAGCGGTTGGCAAGGATGGGCATGCTCAGGGTCGGCCCAGGTGGACGCGCCATCGCCGGGATGAGGGAGCCATGGGGCGAAAACCTCGCGGTGGCCTTCGTCACGGGAGGCGGCGGCGCGTTGCGCGAGCTGCTCATGGCGCTGCGTTTCGAAGCCGACGCGGACGGGCTCGACCACGTCACCATCACGCTGCCGCGCGACCATCCAGCGGCGGAGGACCTCAGCGCTTCCGGATACGATCTCGCGAATGACGACGACAGCAGCTACATCTACGGGCTCACTCTCTAGTTGACGCGACGGTACGTCGTCATCGGCAACGGCATCGCCGGCCAGACGTGCGCCGAGGAGCTGCGCAAGGCCGACGCCGACGCATCGATCGTGATGATCGCCGCCGAGCGGCATCCCCTCTACAACCGGGTTGCGCTGCCTCGCTACCTGCGGGGCCAGGTGCGCCGCGAGAAGGTCATGATGCGGACGGTCGAGGACTACGCCAACAGGAACCTGGAGATTCACTTCGAGACCTGGGCGACCGAGATCGATGCACGGAGCAAGGTCGTACATACCAACCGCGGCCAGCAGTTCGCCTACGACGCGCTGCTCATCGCAACGGGCGGCCGCCCCAAGCCGCCGCCATGGCCTGGTTCCGACCAGGTGTCCAACTGCCTTGGCTTCCAGACCCTCGATGACACCGACGCGATCATCCAGAAGGCGGACGCGTCCGAGCGCGTTCTGGTGATGGGCGGCAGCTTCATCGGATACGAGCTGGCCGAGGGGGTGAGCTTTCGCAAGAAGGCGAAGCTGACCTGGATCATGCGCGGGCCGTGGTTCCTGCGCTACGTGTTGGACGAGGAAGGCGGCCGGCTGTGCCGGCAGCTGGGCGAGGCGCAGGACGTGCAGTTCCTTGTTTCCGATGAGGTCAAGAAGTTCAGCCGGAGCAATGGACGCTTCACCGGCGAGACCGTCAACGGTCACACAATCGAGTTCGATTTGTTGACGTACGGTGTCGGTCTCGACTACTACACCGAGCCGTTACGCGACACCGGCATCGAGCTGAACAAGGGCATCGTCACTGATTCCAAGCTGCGCACGTCAGCACCCGACGTGTATGCGGCCGGCGACGTGGCGGTGTTTTACGACCTGATGGTCGAGCGGCACAACCAGATGGGCACTTGGGACAACGCCGAAGCGCACGGCAAGGTGTCGGCGCGCAACATGGCAGGTGCCTCGGAGGACTTCTTCGACGTCCCCACCTATACGACGACGATGTTCGGATCGACACTGGCGGTGATGGGCGTAACGCCTGACGTGCAGCCCGACCTCGACTCAGTGCGAACGTACAGCTTCGAAGAGAAGTTCTATCGCAAGCTCTTCTTCAAGGACGATCGCCTGGTCGGCGCGATCATGATCGGCCCGCCGAAGGGTCGGAAGAAGCTGATCGAGATCATGCGCTCGCGGCAGAAGATCGAGCGGCCGAAGCAAGACCTCCTCGACCCGGCGAACTTGACCTAAATGGCACCTGAGTACGCGTTCCTGAGCCGCTGGCGGGTGCGCGGCACCGCCAAGGAGGTCTCCGATGTGCTGGGCGACGCACTGGAGCTGCCGCGCTGGTGGCCGTCCGTTTACCTGCAGGTGAAGGAGGTGGCCCCCGGCGACCCCAGGACGGGCGTCGGCCGGGTCATCGATCTCTACACCAAGGGCTGGCTTCCCTACACGCTGCGCTGGCATTTCAAGGTCACGGAGTCTGATCCGCCCAACGGCTTCAAGCTAGTCGCGGAGGGCGATTTCGAAGGCACCGGGGTGTGGACTTTCAAACCGGACGGCGACTTTGTCGACATCACTTATGACTGGCGGATCGCCGCGCAGAAACCCCTCCTCCGCATCGGCTCGCCGGTCTTCCGGCCGATCTTCGCCGCCAACCACCGCTGGGCGATGGCGCGAGGCGAGGAGAGCCTGGAGCTCGAGCTGCGACGCCGCCGCGCCCGCACCGACGCCGAGCGCAAAGCGATTGCGACGCCGCCTGGACCGACCTTCAGCCGCCGCTGAAGCGCGACCGAGGTCGCGGTATGCTTTGCCCTGGAAGAATGAGTTTCGCTTACAGCGAATCAGCTCGTCTTGTGAGAAGCGCGCTCGGCGCCGTGCTGAGGCAGCGCCGGGAGGCGACGAGGCGGACTCTCACCGAGGTGGCGAACGAAGCCGGGTTGTCGCCGGCTCACCTTTCAGAGGTCGAGCGGGGCCGGAAGGAGGTGTCGACCGAGCGTCTGCTGGCGGTCGCTCACGCGCTCGACGCACGACCCGCCGACATCTACGCAGACCTGGCGCGGCTCTTGGGCGCGGACGCGGAACGTCCGGCCTGGCCGGAGGATCCGCCGGTCAAGCTTCGACTGGCCACCGCCTCGCTGCCCCTGGAGGCGCTGCGCAGCGTCGCCGACTTCAGCGCCTACCTGGCCATGGCCAACCCGCCGCCCAAACCGAAACCACGAATCGGCTTCGATACAAGGAGGTAACTGCAATGACCATGATCCCGACCGTGATCACCAACGACGGCCGCGGCGAGCGCGCGTACGACATCTATTCGCGCCTGCTCAAGGACGGCATCGTGTTCCTGCGTGGCGTGATCGACGACGACCTCGCCAGCACAGTGACCGCGCAGCTACTTTTCCTGGAGAGCGAGGCGCCCGACCGCGACATCCAGCTCTACATCAACAGCCCGGGCGGATCGCTCACCGCGGCGCTGTCCGTCTACGACGCCATGCAGTACGTGGGCCCGAAGGTGGGGACGCTCTGCACCGGGCTCGCCGCGAGCGGCGCTTCCATCCTGCTCGCCGGAGGGGACCCTGGCATGAGGTTGTCCCTGCCCCACGCGCAGATCCTCATCCACCAGCCGTTCACCCAGGGCATCCAGGGCCAGGCGAGCGACATCCAGTTGCACGCGCAGGAAATCCTGCGCCAGCGCGAGGCGATGGCGCGGATCTATACGAAGCACACCGGCCGGCCACTCGAAGACGTCGAGCGGGCGATGGAGCGGGACTTCTTCATGAACCCCAAGGAGGCCAAGGATTGGGGCCTGATCGACCTGATCGTGGAGAAGAACCCCAACGCCGTACACGCGTCGGCGTGAAGGTTGTCGTCCTTGGTGGGACCAGGTTCATCGGGCGCGCCATCGTCGAGGAGCTCGCCGCCGCCGGCCACGAGCTGCTGATCGTCCACCGAGGCAATCTCGAACCGGACGACCTGCCTCCGGTGAGGCACCTGCACGCCGAGCGCATGGAGCTGGCGGCGCACCGAAATGAGCTCGCGGCCTTCAAGCCCGACGCATCGATCGACTGCCGCGCGCTGACGCGCGCTGACTCGGAGGCCGCCCTCGACGCGCTGCCGGGCGGGCTGCGGCTCGTGGTCATCTCCAGCATCGACGTCTACCGGGCATTTGGAGCCCTGAACGAAGACCGCGAGACCGATCCGGTTCCCCTCGACGAAGACTCACCGGTGCGCCCGAACCGCTATCCGTACCGCGGCCAGATGCCGGGCATGGACGATTACGACAAGCTCGACGTCGAGGACGTGTACCTGTCACGCGGCGCGACGTCCGTACGGCTGCCGATGGTCTACGGCGAGCGGGATTACCAGCGACGGGAGGAGTTCATCCTGCGGCGGCTGCGCGCCGGCCGCAACCGCATCCCCTTCGGCGCCGGAACGTGGCTCGCCTGTCGCGCTTACGTGAGGGATGTGGCGCGCGGCGTACACCTCGTCCTCAGCATCCCCGCGGCGGCGGGCCAGGTGTTCAACCTTTGCGAGGACCGGACCTACTCGATGCGCATGTGGTCCCGGATGATCCTGGACGCCGCCGGCTCTGACGCGGAGCTGGTCCGCGTGGCCGATGAGCTGCTGCCTGAGGACCTCAAGCCCACAGGCACGATGACGCAGCACATCGCGGGCAGCGCGCACAAGGCACGGTCGATGCTTGGCTGGGCGACCTCAGATCCCGAGGCGGCGTTGCGAACCACCGTGCGCTGGCACCTGGCCAATCCCCCGCCCGACCCCGACCTCGACTTCAGGTCCGACGACCGCGCCCTCGGAACTGTCTAAGCTTCCAGACAGGATGACCCGCCGCTACCGGCCGTTCGATCCCTTCGAGCGCGGCGGCCCTTTCGAGGGCGCTAGGGAGATCCGGATCCCCCGGCCTCCACGCCGATTTTGGTTCGGCGCCGCGCTTTTCGGCGTCGCCTTCCTCATCTTCATACTGGCCAGCCCAATCGTGTGGTTCTTCACCGAGCTGCAGTGGTACGACACGCTTGGCTTTCGGGATGTCTTCACCACGCGCCTGTGGCTGCAGACCGTACTCTTCGCCAGCAGCTTCGCACTCGCATTCATCTACCTCGCGGTCAACGTGCTGATCGCGCTGCGAATCCGTTCCGGCCCCGGCCTGCGCTCGGTGGGCATCAAGCGCTCCTCTGTCTGGAGTGCCATCGGTGTCATCGGTGTCGTGGGTGCCGGCCTCATCGCGCTGGTGTTATCGGGCGGAGCCGGCACGCAGTGGCAGACACTCGCGCTCTTCCAGCATGCGTCGGCGACCGGCATCACCGACCCTGTACTCGGCCAGGATGTGTCCTTCTACCTGCTCACGCTGCCGTTCCTGCACTCGATCGCCAACTGGTCGCTGGGTCTCGACTTCATGGCCGTGCTCTTGATCGGCGGCCTGTACGCGTGGCGAGGCGACACCTTCGACCTCAACCTCAGCCCGCGGGCCATTGCTCACCTCTCGATCCTCCTCGGAGTGTTTGCCGTCACTCTCGCGGGGTGGACCTGGCTCGGGCGCTACGACCTGCTCTACGCGCACAACAGCACAGTCGTGTGGGGCGCCGCCTATACGGACGTGAACGCACGGCTGCCGCTCTATTCGTTCCAGGCCGGCGCCGGCATCGTGCTCGCCGGCGCGTTGATCGCGAACGCCTGGCTGAGACGATTGTGGCTGCCCATCGCCGCAGCCGGCATCTGGGTCGCGATGCTGCTGATCGGGCAGATCTATCCCGGCATCGTGCAGAGCTTTTTCGTCACGCCGAGCGCGCAGTCATACGAGCTCCCTTACATCCAGCGAGAGATCGCAGGCACGCGAGCCGGGTATGGGCTTTCCGACGTGACGGTAAGCAATTTCACGGGCGACCAGCCATTGACCCTTCAGGAAGTGCAGAACGACCAGGTCACGGTCAACAACCTTCGTCTGTGGGACTACGCGCCGCTCAAGGACACGTACGAGCAGCTCCAGACGATTCGCACGTACTACACGTTCAATGACATCGACATCGACCGGTACACCATCGGGGGCCAGTACCAGCAGCTCGAGATCAGCGCTCGCGAGTTCGATTTCTCCAAGCTTCCGCCCTCCGCTCAGCAGTGGGTCAACCAGCACCTGGTCTACACGCACGGTTACGGCCTCGCCGCCAGCCCGGTCAATGCCGTGGTGGGTGAAGGCCTGCCCGATTACGTGGTCGGCAACCTGCCGCCAACCGGCCCGCTGAAGGTCACACAACCCGCCATCTACTTCGGAGAGGTCACCAACGACTACGTCCTCGCCCCGTCCAGCACGCGCGAGTTCGACTACCCGCAGGGCAGCCAGGACGTCTTCACCGCCTACACCGGCACCCACGGCGTGCCTATGACCGGGCTCAACAAGGCTCTGTGGTCGCTGAAGCTCGGCGACTTCAACCTCCTCGTCTCGAGCCAGATCACCAACCAGACGCTGATGCTCTACCGGCGCAACATCGTCCAGCGCGCCTCAGAGCTCGCGCCCTTCCTCAGCTTCGACGCCGACCCGTACACGGTGATCGTCGACGGGCGCGTCTACTGGATCCTGGACGCGTACACGACCGGGTCCACCTACCCCTACTCCCAGACGGTCACCTTTCAGCCGTCGGGTTTGAATCCCGCGGACATCAACTATGTCCGGAACTCGGTGAAGGTGGTCATCGACGCGTATGAAGGCACGGCCGACTTCTACGTCATCGACCCGAAGGACCCGATCATCAGGGCTTACCAGGCGACGTTCCCGTCACTGTTCAAGCCGATCGATGCCATGCCGGCGGGGCTGCGCGCTCACCTGCGAGTGCCCATCGACCTGTTTGACGTTCAGGTCGAGATCTACGCCACGTATCACATCACAGACCCCAAGGTCTTCTTCTCCCGCGAGGATGTGTGGGACATCCCGACCGCTCAGACGTCTCCGGGAAGCGCGGCCACGCCGGTCGAGCCGTACTACGTGCTCTTCCGCCTACCAGGCGAGCAGAACCCGGAATTCCTCTTGATCATGCCCTTCACGCCGCGCGGCAAGAACAACATGGTCTCCTGGATGGCCGCGCGGAACGACGGCTCGAACTACGGCCAATACGTTTCCTACGTGCTGCCAAAGGACAAGGTCATCTTCGGACCTCAGCAGGTGGCCAACCGCATCAACGAGAACCCCGCGATCTCCCGCGACTTCACTCTCTTCCACCAGGCCGGCTCGCAGGTTCAGCAAGGCAACCTTCTGGTGGTACCCATCGGAAACTCGTTCCTCTACTTCGAACCGATCTATCTGCGTGCCAACCAGGCCTCAAGCCTGCCCGAGCTGAAAAAGGTGATCCTTGCGGACTCGGTGAACGTCGTCTACGCGGACTCCTTGCAGGAGGCAATCGACGAGCTGGTGGGCACGTCAACCGCGCCGCCGCCGACAACCACGCCTCCGACGACGTTCACGCCGGCCCAAGTCGCCCAGATCGCTGACCTGGTCACGCAGGCCAACGCGCACTATGCGGCGGCTTATGCCGCGCTCAAGGCCGGCGACCTCACCACATTCGCCAACGAGATGGCGACGGTCGGCCAGCTGCTGCAGCAGCTCCAGGCG
>JBGQGS010000097.1:0-8634 GCA_041497555.1 Candidatus Dormibacteraceae bacterium
ACGAGCTGCGCGTGAACATGGTCCAGGCGGCGCTCGGCGACCGGATCGAGATTCCGACGCTCGAAGGGTTGGTCGAGATCGCCATCCCGGCCGGCACTCAGAATGGCCAGTCGTTCCGCCTGGCCGGCCGCGGCATGCCGGACGTCCGCGGCGGGCGTCGCGGGGACCAGTACGTCGTGGTGCAGGTCGTCATCCCCAAGGACCTGACGCCCGAGCAGAAGGCCATCCTGAGGAAGGTCGGGGGCCTGACGGGCAAGCCGGAGAAGGTCTCCAAGGGCTTCTTTGAGAAACTGCGCGACGCGATCAGTCTTGACTAGCTGAAATTTGATCGGCCCGATTTAGACTTCGAACGCAAACCGTGCGTTCCGATGTCGTGAGAGGAGGGTGGGTCCGCGCCGGCGTGGTGGCGGCGATGCTCGTGCTGCTTTCCGGCTGCGCGCGCCCGCAGGGCGTTCACACCGTGACCACGCTCCAGCCCTCGCCGACGCCCTTCGTCCGGCACGACCCGCTGACCATCGCCAACTTCTCCCTTCACGCGGGCGAGGTCGGCGTGAACTACACGCCGGTCACGCTGAGCGCGACCGGTGGAGTCGCACCCCTTCACTGGAGCATCAGCGTGGGGTCGCTGCCGGGCGGGCTGGACCTGTCTGCCGACGGCATCGTCTCGGGCACACCGACGGCGAACGGCTTCTTTGCCTTCTCCGTGCAGGTCTTCGACTCGGGCAACAGCACCGCCGGAGTCCCCACCAACATCCCGATCACGCCGCGGCTGACGGCCAGCCTGATCGTTGCCTGCGCCAGCTTCTGCGCGGTCGAGCAGGGGTGCGTGACGGTGTGCGGCACGTTCGGCAGCATGAGCGGGGGGGTCGCGCCATTCAAGTTCACGTCGACTGGGAACATCCCGCCGGGCGAGACGCTCAACCAGTTGTCGCTTGCCGGCACCTTCCCGTCGGTGGCGAAGTTCTGGCAGTTCACGGTCACGGTGACCGACGCTTTCGGCGTGGCGGCGACGATCACGCCAACGTTCAACGTCTTCGCGCACATCTCCCTTTCGGGGAGTGCGCTCTGCCAGGGGAGCTACGTCACGGCATGTAGCGTCAGGATCCCTTACACGGGTGGAACTCCGAGCGGCCAACCGGGAGTCAGTATCGTGCAGGTCGGTGCCTACTGTCCGCCGGGTTATGCCGTGTGTCCGCCGGCGCCTTCGGGCCCTCCTGGTGGCTTCAGCGCGACGGCCAGCAATGGCTCCGTGGTCGTTTCAGTTGCCGCTGCGTGCGGCAGATCGTGCCCAAACGGATACACGGGAGCGATCACGCTAAGACTCACCGACCAAAGCCTGTGTTCCGCGGGTACGAACTGCACGTCCGGCACTGCTGTCATCGACGTTTACATGATCGCCGGCTAAGTCCAACCTTCTAAAGCGCTTCCAAGGTTCGTGGCATAACTTCTGCGTCAACGGGGTAGTTATTAAGTTCGGGCAGTAGCCCTGAACCGTACATAAGAAAGGAAGAGAGTGGCAAAAACGATCGATCTCGAGCTGACGCGGGCCGCAGTGGAGGTCATCGAGCTGGAGGCCCGGCTCCGGGTGGTGCCCATGAACGACACCCAGCTTTCCGACGCCCTGAAGACGGCCCTGGCGGCCAAGAGAGAGCGCCTGGCCAAGCTGAAGACGCAGAGCGCCGCGTCCGGCCGTGCCCGCACGACCGACAAGGATGGCGCCGAGGGCGTCAAGCCGCTGCACGCGCAGCGCCGGCCGCCCCTCAAGCGCACGGTTCCCCAGCGCCCCCAGGCCAAATCGAGCAAGTAACCAGGGGAATGGGCCGGGCCCTGTAGCCAGGCCGGGCGGTTGCGCCCGGCGCACCGAATCGCGGGTTCGACCGTTATCGTGATCGAGTTGGCCAGCGATCCGAAGCCGTCCCCACTTGAATCCAGCACCCCTTCCGCTCTCGACGCGATAGCCGGATGGGCCAACGAGGGTCGCCGGTTGCGGCAGTGGGCGCGTCTGCTGCCGGTGTTCACAGGAGTCGCCGCGGCGGTGATCCTGGCAGCGGTCGCCTTCCGACTCTGGCTCGCCAACGTCGGCGCCGGCGAGCTGGTGACATGGGGCGTCGCCCTGTTCGTCCTGGCGGTCCTGGCTTACCTCAGCCAGCACGTCCTCGATCGCGACGTCGCGCGCCAGGCTGAGCGCCAGGCCTCGCTCCTGCAGGCCATCAGCGACATCGGCGAAGGGCTCGTGATCACCGAGAACGGCCGCTACATGGCCGCAAACGCCGCTTACTTCGACCTGACGGGCTACGACTCGATTGAGCTGGCCGCCCTGGAATCGCTGGTCGAGCTCGCCCCGCCAGAGGAGCGCAAGCGGCTGACCGACCAGCTCGCCACCCGGCTGGAGGGTGGCGACGTGCCGTTTCGCTATGAATCCGCGCTCATCAGGAAGGACGGACACCGGATCCAGGTCGAGACGGCGGTCCGCCGGCTGCCTGCGGAAGGCGAGCACCGGCTGCTCGCCCTGGTTCACGACATCAGCGAGAGGCACCGAATGGAGGAGGCCGAGCGCGAGAGCGAGACCAGGTTCCGAACCCTGTTCGAGCAGGCCCAGGCCGGCATGGCGTTCGCGGGCCTCGACGGCCACATCACCACGGTCAACCCCGCCTTCTGCCAGCTCGTGGGTTACAGCGAGGCGGAGCTGCGCAACCTCTCCCTCCTCGATATCACCTATCCCGAGGATGTTCCCGCCCTCCAGGACGCCCTGCGGCGAATGCTCGCCGGAGAGGAGGAGGGGACGCGGATCGAAAAGCGCTACACCCGGAAAGATGGCGAGCCCGTGTGGGTCGACCTGACGACCCGCATCGTGCGCGGCCCGGACAACAAACCGATGTACCTCCAGACCGTGGCGGTCAACATCCGCGACCGAAAGCGAGCCGAGGTCCTGCAGGCGGCGCGTTTTGCCGTCACCCAGGCGCTCGTCACCTCACCGGGCTGGGAGAAGGCTGCCCCGGGCGTGCTCGAAGGGCTCTGCCGGACGCTCGACTGGGAGCTGGCCGAGTACTGGGAGGTCAACGCCGAGCGCGAGACGATGCACTTCGTCACCGCATGGAAGCGGCCGGGGCGCGACACCTCCAGCTACGAGGTCACGGCCGCTCAGACGAGCTACCGCCGCGGCGGGGGCCTGCCGGGACGGGTTTGGGAAACGGGCTCACCCGTTTCCGTGCCGGATGTCGCGTCCGACGATTCCCCGCGATCGGCCGCCGCTGTGGCCGCGGGCCTCAGGGGCATCGTCGGCTTCCCTGTGCGCAGCGGTCGCCGGGTGGTCGGGATGATCGCCCTCCACACGTGGGCGCCGCGCGAGCTCGATGAGGGCTTGGTCGCGGTCATGAACGACGTCGGTTCGCAGATCGGCGAGTTCGTCGAGCGCAAGCGCGCGGAGATGGCGCTGCAGGACAGCGAGAAGCGCATGCGCTCGGTCCTGGACAACGTCTCGGACGGCCTGGCCACGATCGAGCAGACCGGGATCATCGAGTCGGCCAACCCGGCCGTCGTCAAGCTCTTCGGCTATTCGGAGCAGGAGTTGGTGGGTCAGCAGGCTGACGTACTCATCGCGACGACACATCGCAGCGCGTTCGTCAACTACCTGGAGCGCCGGCTCAAGCTCGACATCCCGGTCAGCGGCGCGCACGAGACGATGGGCAAGCGCAAGAACGGAAGCCTGTTTCCGCTCGAGTTCGTCGTCAGCTCGATGCAGATCGGCTCGCGACATCTGTTCATCGCCACCCTCCGCGACATCTCCGAGCGCAAGGCGCACACAGACGCGCTCGAGTACCAGGCTCTGCATGATGCGCTGACCGGGTTGCCGAACCGCAGCCTGTTCGGCGACCGCCTGCGCCAGGCCCTGCTCGCCGCTCGCCGCAACCAGAAGATGTTCGGCGTCCTGCTCCTCGACCTCGACCGGTTCAAGGACATCAACGACGCGCTCGGACACGATCGTGGCGACAGCCTGCTGCAGGAGGTCACGGCGCGGCTGCGTGGCGTCCTTCGTGCGACGGATACGATCGCGAGGCTCGGCGGTGACGAGTTCGCTGTGCTGAGCACCGACGCAAAGCATCCCGATGACGTCGTCGCCACCGCGCGCAAGATTCTTGCCGCGCTCGAAGGACCATTCGCCATCGCCGACCAGATGGTCGAGACGGGCGCCTCCATCGGGGTCGCGATGTACCCGCTGCACGGGGACGATCCGAGCACGCTGCTCCGGCGCGCGGACGTCGCGATGTATGTCGCGAAGCGCTCCGGCGGCGGCTACGCCGTGTACGCGCCCGAACAGGAGGCGCAGACGCTGCGCCGCTCAGGCCTCGCCGGCGAGCTGCGGCGGTCGATCCCGCAGGGTGAGCTCGTGCTGCACTACCAACCGCAGGTAACCCTCGCCACCGGCGCCATCCATTCGGTCGAGGCTCTGGTGCGCTGGAACCATCCGCGCGAGGGATTGATGCCGCCCGACCGCTTCATCCCGATGGCCGAGGAGACCGGCATCATTCATCCGCTCACGGCGTGGGTCATCGATTCAGCGCTGGCGCAGCTGTGCAGGTGGCTCGAGGAAGGGCTCGACGTTTCCGTCTCCCTCAACGTGTCGCCGCGCAATATCGAAGACCACTCGCTTGAAGAGATGGTCGCCCGTGCCCTCGGCACGTTCAAGGTGGAACCCCAGCGGCTCACGCTCGAGATCACCGAGGGCGTCGCGATGGCCGCGGCCGCCGCCAAGGCGCTGCACCGGCTCAATGAGATGGGCGTGCGCCTGGCCCTGGACGACTTCGGGACCGGCTACTCCTCACTGCTCTACCTCATGCGCCTGCCGGTGAACGAGATCAAGATCGACCGCTCATTCGTGTCGGCGCTCGCCTCAGATCCGGATTCGGGGGCGATCGTTCGCTCGGCCGTGGGCCTGGGTCACAACCTCGGGTTGCGGGTCGTCGCCGAGGGGCTGCAGGACCGTGCGGCGGAGGCTGTCCTGGTCGAGGCCGGGTGCGACGCGGCGCAGGGATTCCTGGTCGGGCGGCCGGCCGCCGAGCACGAAATCACCGCTCTCCTGCTCGCTCACTCGGGATTAGCAAAGCAACTCGATTGACGAGGGCGATCGTGCTCGGGGCGGGGGGCCAGCTCGGGTCGGACCTGTCACGCCTGATTGGCGATGGCTCAGGGGTCACGCATGCCGAAGTGTCCGTGACCGATCCCGATGCGCTCGACGCTCTCTTGAGCAGCCGGCGCCCCGCACTGGTGTTCAACTGCGCCTCTTACAACGCCGTCGACCGGGCCGAGGCTGAACGAGGCCTGGCGTACGCGGTCAACTCCGAAGGCGCCGCGAACGCAGCGCGGGCTTGCGCGCGTCACCGCATCCGCCTCGTCCACTTCTCGACCAACTTCGTGTTCGACGGAGCGCTCGATCGTCCTTACGTCGAATCTGACCAGCCGGCGCCACTGAGCGCCTACGGCTTATCGAAGCTCGAGGGCGAGCAGAGGGTCCTTGACCTCCTGCCGGACGCGCTCGTGATCAGGACCTCGGCTCTTTTCGGTGACACCGGCTCGGCGATCAAGGGCGGAAGCTTTCCCGAGCGGATCCTGTCGCGCGCCAGGCGCGGGGAGCCGCTCCGCGTGGTCACCGACCAGAGGGTCAACCCTACCTACACCCGCGACCTTGCCCCCGCCGCCGTCGAGCTCGCCGAATCAGGATTGGAAGGGGTGGTTCACGTCGTGTCAGCGGGCTGCGCAGGATGGGATGAGTTCGCTCGCGCGGTGCTGGCAGAGTTCCGGGTGCCCGCGGAGGTGAACGCGGTCTCGTCCGCCGAGTTGGCTGCGCCGGCGGCAAGGCCGCTCAACGGATGCCTTGCCTCCAGCCGGGTGGCGGCCCTGAGGCCCTGGCGTGAGGCATTGCAAGAGTGGGCTGTCCGGTTTGGGGCGGCTCCAGAGCGTACAAAGCCCAAGAACCCATAAAAAAGGCTCGGGCCGGGCGATTTCTCGACACCGGCTCCGAGCTTGGCTGCGGGGGGTGAGGTTCTAACTAATGATGATTCCCCGATTGACTTTTCCCCGAATCTCCCGTTCCTGTCTGAGATTCTCGCGCACGGGCGCAACGTAAGAGTTTAGGCGGCAAATCGGCGCGGAATCCGCGAGCAATCTGCTCATTCTGTCCACATTTTCGACGACGAAACGGCGACATCGCTCTGGGAATCCAAAGCTATGGCGTTGCCCGAACGATCGCACATCGTTAATGATGCGTTTGCTCCAGCACACGACTTGCACACTTTGATCAGTTCGAACGATCTAGCACAGCGCCTGGGCGTGAGCCGGGCGACCGTTCTCCGCGCCGTGGCGAGGGGCCTGCTCCGGCCGGCGGTCGTCACTCCCGGCGGCCACCACCGCTTTCTACGAGAGGACGTCGAGGGGTTCGGGGGCGGGCTCGAGGGTAGCGTCCGACGCGCGGAGCTCGTCAGCTCGAAAGAAGCGGCGCGGCTCCTTGGCGTCAGCCAGCAGACATTGAACCGAGCTGTCCGCGAAGGCCGGCTCCAGCCCGCGGCTGTCACGCCTGGCGGTCACCGGCGCTTTGCCACCTCCGAGATAGCCGACTCGCGGCGGGAAGCAGCGAACGGCGCCGGGCGCGCGCGGGTCGCGATTTCCGGCTGGACGGCACTCTGATGGCTGGGGACACGCCGGCGTCAAATGGCGGGCCGCGGGCTGACCGCGGCCAGCTCGCGTGGAGTGTTCTCCTCAACGCCATCCTGATCGCCGCCTTTGTCCTGGGGGCGATCCCGATGTTCGCCATCGTGCGCGGGTTCGTCGAGTTGGTTGGGGAGTCCAAAATTCGTAGCGGCGCGGACTGGGTCGCGTACGGGTTCGCCTTCACCGGTCTCTTCCTCGGCGCCGTCTTCTTTGCGTACGCGATCAAGTACTACCTGAGCACGGCCATGGTGCTGTTGACGACGCTGGTCGGCGGCGCTCCGCGCAACGGCAATGGTCACGGCTCGAACGGGTCACCGAACCTCACCGGCCACAGCCGCATGAACGGCAACGGCAACGGCTACCACATCGATCTCGGTTATCACCCGTTCGTTTCCGTTCACGTCGCCGCCTACAACGAAAGGCGCGTCATCGAGCGGCTTCTGCAAGCCCTCGATCAGCTCGAGTACCCCGAGTACGAAGTGGTCCTGGTGGATGACTCCACAGACGAGTCCGTTCAGATACTTCAGCAGTGGAGGGAGAAGCCGCGGTTCAAGATCCTCCACCGCAACAGCCGGCAGGGTTACAAGGGAGGAGCCCTCCGTGAGGCGCTGAAAGTCACTGACCCCAGGGCCGAATACATCGTCGTCTTCGACGCCGACTCGGTTCCGTTCCCCGACTCAATCGAACGTCTTCTGCCGCACTTCTATCGCGTGAGCGAGGGCTCCGCCAGCCGGCCCCTGGAGTCGGCCTTTGGTCGCGCCGAGCCTCCATCGGAACCAGGACAGATCAAACGCAGGACCGAGGTCGCGGCTGTGCAGAGCTACCAATGGCACGTCCTCAACAAGTCGGAGAGCTGGCTGACTGAAGCCGTGCGGGCCGAGTACGCCGGGAGCTACATGGTCGAGCGACCATTCCAGGACGCCATCGGCTCGCTGAAGATGATCGCCGGCACCGCCTACATGATTCGCGCGGACGTCCTGCGCCAAGTCGGCTGGGGCACGAGCATCACCGAGGACTGGGAGCTCACCCTCAAGCTCTACGCCCGCGGTTACAAGGTCGTCTACACGCCCTGGGCTGAGACTCCCGCCGAATGCGTTAGCACCTTCTCGCGCCTCGCCCGTCAGCGGATGCGGTGGGCGGAAGGACACACGCACAACGTGCGCAAGTGGTTCCTCCCGATCATGGGATCGTCCTTCGTGACCCCGCTCGAGAAGGTGGAGTTCCTCTACGACTCCACCTATTACCTGCAGGCCGCTCTGTTCGTGGTCGGAACTCTCAGCTGGGTGATGTCGGAGATCGTGTTTCACACCCACGTGCCGGGCTGGACAGCTCTGCTCGGCTGGTCGTTGCTCTTCTCAAACGTCTTCGCGCTGCCGTTGATGAACCTGGGCGGGCTGATCCTGGAAGACGCACCGCGGCGCGACTTTCAAGGAGTGTTGGGAGCGCTGGTGCTGTCTTTCGCGCTCGTGCCCTTCCAGAGTTGGGCGGCTTTCAAAGGGCTCGTCCGCAAAGACGAGGGGCCGTGGTTCCGAACTCCGAAGACCGGGCGGGTCACGGACCAGGTGCATCACCTACGCCGGCTGAACCTCCTGCGCCGCTGGCTGTTGGGCCCGCGGGCCCGGCGCCAGGAAGTGAGGCCGCCCGCTCGGCCGGTCGCTGCGCCACCCGTCGCACGCAGTGCGGGCCGCTCTCGAAGCCGCTGGTTGGGCTGGGCGGTCGCGATCGCGCTGATCCTGGCCTTCGGGGGACTGGCCTGGCTCTCGTCGCGCGCCCCTGTGGTCAGTGCCGCCGGCAATCCGCTGTACCTGCACGGCAGCGGGACGGCGCCGGGTTGCGCCGCGAGCACGCTGGACCAGGCGATCGGGACCCGGGTGACCGCCTGCACGATCCAGTCCTCCGCCGGCGGGGTTACCTCCATGTGGGGCTTCA
>JBGQGS010000098.1:0-8629 GCA_041497555.1 Candidatus Dormibacteraceae bacterium
CCGACCGTCCGCTCCGCGGCCTTGCCGTCCTTGAAGATGATCACGGTCGGGATCGACATGATCCCCAGTGACATGGGCGTCGCCGGGTTCTCGTCGATGTCCATCTTCATGACGGTCACTTTGTCGCCAAGCTCGCCGTGAAGCTGCTCGACGATGGGCGCAATCATGCGGCACGGGCCGCACCAGGTCGCCCAGAAGTCAACGAGCACTGGAATGCTGGACTTCAGCACCGCGTTCTCGAACTCGCTGTCTGTCACCGCCTGGATGTTTGCCATCTAAGAAGCCTTCTCCGTCTTGGTGTCTGATTTTGACTGTGGCTTGCTGTCCGACTTCGACTCGGGCTTCGATTCCGACTTCTCCGACTTCTCCGACTTCTCCGACTTCGATTCCGCCTTGCTGTCGGCGCTCCCGTCCGAGCTTGGCGCAGAGCCGTTGCTGGAAGATGTGGAGCTCTTGCCGGCACTCTTGTAGTCAGTCGTGTAGAACCCGCTTCCTTTGAAGCTGATTCCCACCGGGTAAAGGACCTTAGAGAGCTTGCCCTGACACTTGGGGCAGGTTGCGAGAGGCTCGTCGGAGATCCTCTGCACGATCTCGAATTGATGGCCGCAATTGCCACAGCGGTAACCGTAAGTTGGCATTCTCTTCTTGGGTTCCTAACTATAAGCGCCCGTCTTCGAGCCTGAGAAACACCATCCCTGAGGGCGGTTTCGGATTGAAGTACGTGCTCTTCTGAGGAAGAGTCTTCCCTTCTTGGGCCAGCTTCAAAACCCCGCGCAAGTCTGGCGCGTCCAGGAAGAAGGCGGCTGAGCCCACCCCCTCGTCCACCCAACGCACCGCCTCCGCCGCATCGCGCGTGTAAAGCAAGAAATCTTCGGGGTTTCGCTTGCCCAGGATGTTGTCGATCACCTGGCGGTGCAACTCCACCAGCGCCATCTCTCCTTCCAACGGAAGCACCTGGAACCTTCGGTCACGGTACGTCCCGGCGGCCACCTGGCCGCGAAGAGAGGCGAGCGTCTCCTCGAGCGTCGCTTTGTCCTCGCCTCCGGTTACGGCGACGCCCGCCTTGAGCACCCTGTGGGTCGGCAGCACCTCGAGGCCTGGGTCGTCGAGGTCGGTCAGCAGGGCGAGCGTGAACCGCGACGTGGCGTCAGCCTCGCCGCCCATCTCGTCCGCATACGCCAGCCCTGTTTCGTATCGGTGGTGGCCGTCGGCGATGAGGATGGGAAGCGCTTCCATGGCGCTATGCACCGCCGCATGGATGGCCGGATCAGCGATCACCCAGAGCCGGTTCTCGGTTCCCTCGGGGCCGATGAAAGTTACAGCCGGCCGGCCGGCGGCCACCGACTCCAGCGTCTCCGCCAGCCCGGCCTGCTTGCCGTCGTAGAGGAACCAGAGCGGCTCCAGGCTCACTTTTGTCGCACGCAGCAGCGCCAGGCGGTCCTCCTTCGGCCCTCGGTGGGTCCGCTCGTGAGGGAGCACCACGCGCTCCTTGTAAGGCTGGAGTCGCAGCGCGGCGATCAGGTCCCGCCGCCGCCTCTCGCCGAACCGAACCTCGTGCAGGTACATCGAAGGAGGATCCGCCTCCAGGATGCCGTCCCGGAGCCAGTCCTCAAAGGTGCGCGAAGCGCGGTCGTAGTCCCGGCCCGGTCGCGTCAGCCGGACAACGTTGTAGGGCGAACGCGCTTCGTACCGCGCCACTTCGAACTCCGGGATGACGTCGTACGGAGGCGCAACGAGCGCACTTGGATCGCCGGCTCGCGCCAGGTCATACCGGATGCCTGGCAGGGCGCGAACGTCAGCGATCGGACTCTCCAGGTCCCACATCCACGAGCTCGACGTATCGCAAGTCCGCCATCCCCTCCACCTCGCGCAGCCTGGCCAGCACGTCGGGTGCCACTCGGTCGTCCACCGCCAGGATCATCATCGCGTTGCCGCGCGGCGCCTCGCGGCCGACCTGCATGCTCGCGATGTTGACATCGTGCTCGCCCAGGATCGTGCCGAAGCGACCGACGACGCCGGGCCGGTCCTCGTGCCGGCTGACCAGGAAGCGACCTTCGGGCACAAGGTCGACGCGAAACGAGTCGATGCGCACCGCGCGCAGCTCGCCCATCAAGACAGTGCCGGCCAGCTCGTGGCCGCCCATGCGAACAGTGACCAGGCTGACGTAGCTGCCGTGCGCCGGGCTCCGGCGCTCGACCAGCTTCACGCCCCGGCTCGAAGCCATCAGGCGCGCGTTGACCGGATTGATCCGGTCCTCGGTGAAAGGCTGCAGCACGCCCTTGATGGCGGACGCGACGAGCAGGTTGACGTCGTGCTCCGCCAGCTCGCCCTCGAAGTCCAGCTCGATCGAGCTGACACGGCCGCCGAAGAGCTGCACGTGCAGCCCTGCCAGCCGCTCCGTGAGATCGGCGAACGGCCGCAGGTAAGCGAGCTCCTCGGGTGGGAGCGCGGGGGCGTTGACCGCGAAACGCGGAAGATCGCCGGCAAGCACCGCGGCCACCTCCTCAGCGACATCAAAGGCCACCGAGGCCTGGGCCTCAACCGTCGACGCACCGATGTGGGGAGTGGCGACGAAGTTGGGCAGCGCCAGCAGCGGGTGGTCACCCGGCGGTTCGGTCTCGAACACGTCTGAAGCCGCCGCCGCGAGGCGCCCCGTCGTGAGCGCGTCGAGCAGGGCTGCTTCGTTGACGATGCCGCCGCGCGCCGTGTTGACCAGGCGAGCGCTGGCTTTCATGAGGGCCAGCTCGGGTGCGCCCAGCAGGTTGCGATTGGCGTCGACCAGCGGCACGTGCACGGTGACAAAGTCGGATCGCGCGAGCAGGTCGTTCAAGCTGACCAGCTCGACGTTGAACAATTCCGCTCGCTCCGCCGAGACGACAGGGTCATAGGCGATGACCTCCATCTCCAGTCCATGCGCGCGCTTGGCCACTTCAGATCCGACGTTGCCGAGGCCGATCACGCCCAGGGTCTTGCCGCGGATCTCGGTGCCGACGAACTTCGAGCGAGTCCACTCCCCGCGCTTGACCGAAGCGTCTGCCTGCGGCACCCAGCGAGCGAGTGAGAGCAGCAATGCGATCGTGTGCTCGGCAGCGGCGATGACGTTGCCGCGCGGGGCGTTGACCACGAGGATGCCCCTGCGCGTCGCGGCGGGAACGTCGATGTTGTCGACCCCGACGCCGGCGCGCCCGACGACGCGAAGCTTTCGCCCGGCTTCGAGCACCGGCGCCGTGACGCGTGTCTCGCTCCGGACCACGAGCGCATCGAACTCAGGAATGCGCCGGATCAGCTCCGCCTCGGCCAGCTTGCTGACCACCGTCACGTCGCCCGCCCGCCGGAGCCGTTCCAGGCCATCCTCCGCCAGCGGATCGGTGACCAGGATCCGGGGCATTAGCGAGTCGCGGCGGCGACGCCCTGCAGTGACGACGTGACCGCCGCCACGCCGCGCCCGTTCGCGGGCGCGATGTCGAGCTCTTCGAGCGCCTGCTCGATGGCCCAGAGCACCTGGACCACGTCACCCTCGGCGACCGCGCCGAGATGGCCGATGCGGACCATCTTGCCGGTCATCTTGCCCTGGCCGCCGGCGATCACGACCCCATACTTCGTGTCGAGCAGCTTGCGGAATGCTGCGACGTCAAGCCCTGGAGGCGGCACCGCCGACGTGACCGTGTTCGAGCGATATCCCTCGCGCGCATAAAGCTGAAAACCCAGTGCTTCGAGCCCAGTCTGCGTCGCCCGGGCCAGCCGCGCATGCCGCTCGTAGACGTTGTCGAGGCCCTCTTCCTCGAGCATGTGCAGCCCTTCCTGCAGTGCAAACGCCACGCCCACCGCTGGCGTGAATGGCGTCATGCCCTTCTCGGCCCACGCCTTGGCCTCTTTCCAGTCGAAGTAAAACCGAGGTGAGCGCGCCTTGGCCTGCTGCGCCCACGCGCGCTCGCTCACGCTGACGAGCGCGAGTCCTGGCGGGGCCATCCATCCCTTCTGCGAGCCGCTGACCGCGACGTCGATGCCCCAAGCGTCGGTTTCGATGGCGATCGAGCTGATGGAGCTCACGCCGTCGACGACGACGATCTTGCCCGCGTCATGGGCCACCCGCGCGAGCTGCCGCAGCGGGTTGGTGAGCCCGGTCGAGGTTTCGTTGTGGGTCAGCAGGACGACTTTGGAGCGCGGGTGATGTTCGAGTACCCGCGCGAGGTCGTCAGGCTCGACCGGCTGGCCCCATTCGAACTCGAGCCGCACGACATCGGCTCCGTAGGCGGCAGCGAGCGCAGCAAATCGCTCGCCGAAGTTGCCGCAAAGCGCCACCACCACCTCGTCTGCCGGCGACACCAGGTTGGCGACCGCCGACTCGAGGCCTCCGGTCCCGGAGGACGTGAGCAGGAGAAGATCGTTGGACGTCTTGAAGACGCGCTTCGCGCCGGCCGTGACCTCAGACAGGATCGCGGCGAATTCGGGGCCGCGGTGATCGATCATCGGCCGGTTCATGCTGCGCACGACACGTTCGGGAAGAGGCGTCGGGCCCGGGATACGAAGCTGGGTCTGAAAGGTCATGGGCGCGCTCCAACAAGGGGCTTTGGCGGCAACATGATTCTAAGGGGCGATCGGATAGATCGCCCCTTACGTGTGACTAGTGCGACTCGGTCGTATACGGAAGCAAGGCGATGGCCCGAGCGCGCTCGAGGGCGGTCGTGAGCGGGCGCTGATGCCGCGCGCACGTCCCGGTGACGCGGCGCGGGAGGATCTTGCCTCTATCGCTCACGAATCTCCGCAAGCGGGAGATCTCCTTGTAGTCGATGTAGCGGATCTTTTCGACGCAGAAGCTGCAGACCTTGCGGTGCTGCCGCTTCGGCCCCCTACCTCCGCCGCCGCCTGACTCGCGTTGTGGACGGTTGACTGCCATCAATGACTCCTAGAACGGGATCTCGTCCGGGTCGACGTCGCGTGGCGCGTCGTCCGGCGCGGGAATGTCTTCGTGGGTTCCGCCTGCGCCGCTCCGAGCTGGAGTTCCAGCACTGCCACCTGCAGCGTTGCCGCCACCACCCGATCCTCGCGGCTCGAGGAATTGGACGTCGTTCGCGATGATCTCGGTCACCCTCCGTTTCTGGCCGTCCTGGCCCTCCCACGATCGGGTCTGGATGCGGCCCTCCACGAACACGAGCGCACCCTTCCGCGTGTACTGCGCCACCGTCTCCGCGAGGTTTCGCTTGCCGATGGGGTAAGCGACGATGTTGTGGTAGTCGGTGAACTCCTTCTTCTCGCCGTCCGGGCCGGACGACCACCGGTTGGTGGCGATGCTGAAGTTGGTCACCGCCGTCCCGCTTGGCGTGTATCGCATCTCAGGGTCCTTGGTGAGCCGGCCGATCAACAGCGCCTTGTTCAGGTTTGACATTTAGGACTCCTCCTGATCCACACGAGCCGCCGGTACCGCCGCCATCTCCGGTTCCACCGCGATGGGCTCCAGCACGACCTCCGCTGGCGGCGGCGCAACGGTGGTCGCAACGGCAGCCTTCTCTGGCTTGCGCACGATGAGATGCCTCAGCACCTCCTCGGTGATCTTCAGGGCCGCCTCGAGCTCGGGCACCCGACCGGGTTCGAACTGAAAGTCCTGGAGGACGTACGAGCCCTCCTTCTGGTGCTTGACCTCATATGCGAGCTTGCGCTTGCCCCAGAGGTTGGTGCGCTCGATGGTCCCGCCTGACCTTTCGATCAGCGTGTTGACTCGCTTCACCGCGTCCTGGACCTTCTCGTCATCCAGGTCTGCGCGGACGATGTAGAGAACCTCGTAATCCCGCAATGGGGACCTCCTTCCTATGGGTTCAGGCCGCGGTCGATCGGTGGCGACGTGCCCCCGGCCGAGGCCAGAAAGGGTAGGTCGGTATTCTACCAGTGGTTATGGCCACGAAAACCAAAGCGAAGGATGCCGTGCGCACGGGCACAGGGAAGGGCGGCCGGCGCCCGCCGGCCAGGGTCAAGAGAGGGTCGGACGTCCCGTTGCTCCCGATCGCGGTCGGAGCAATCCTCCTGGTATTTGCGATCGGGCTGATCATCTACGTCGTAACCAACAACAAGGGTCCGACGTCTCCGTCGACCGTGGCGAGCATACCCTGCGACAAGGGAGAGCACTCCCAGGTGCACTACCACTCCGCCGTTCAGATCGTCTATCAGGGCATCGTGCACCCGATCCCCTCGAACATCGGCATCGTCACCGACTCCTCAGGGAACACGACTTGCTTGTACTGGCTGCACGTCCATCCCGCCGACACGAACGTCATCCACATCGAGGCGCCGGCCAGCCAGAGCTTCACGCTCGGACAGTTCTTCGCCATCTGGAACAGCTGGAGCAAGTCCAACGGCGACCCGGCGGAGCCTCTTGACGCAACTCACGTGTCGACCTTCACCCTGACGCCAGACGAGAAGCTCGTCGTCTACATCGACGTGCAGGATGGCAAGGGTGCGCAGCCCTACACGGGGGACCCGAAGGCGATCGTCCTGAAGTCCCACGAAGTGATCACGCTGGAGATCACGCCGCCGGTGGTGACGCCACCGCCCTCGTTCACGTTCCCCAGCGGGATCTAGAGACCCTATAAAGGCAACTCGAGCAGAACGCGAGCCGCGCGGTAGTGTTCCAGCGCGTCGTGGCTGTTGGCCGCACGCTGAGCCTGGTCGGCCAGCCGGAGGTGGGCGTTGACCGCGTCCCCACCGAACACAAAGCGCTCGCCCTTTTCGACCGACCGCAGACGCCGCAGCCGGTGGCGGTCGCGATGCGCCGTGATGAGCTCCTTCTCACGCGCCAGGATCTCTTGCGCCTCGCCCTGGTGCCCGAGGGCCAGCAGCGCCTCGGCCTGGCAGAGCCGCGCATCGGTGGCCAACGGCCACTCGGTGGAAGCGATGGCCGGTCGCAACGCGGCCAGCGCCCGGCGCGCATTACCGCGGGCGAGCAGCACGCGGCCTTTCTCGAGGGCGAGCTCACGCTCGACGCCGGGCAAGCGGCCCTCCAGCAGGTAGTCCACCTCCGTCCCGAGCCTGCCGGCGATGACCCGGAGCACGCGGGTCGATGGCTGGCTGCGACCGAGCTCGATCTGGTTCAGGAAGGCTCGGCTGAAGTCCTCGCCGCTGACGCTGGCGAGGCTCATACCGCGCTCCTGGCGCATGCGGCGGATCCGCTGCCCGAGCGTTTCGTTTCGGGGCACTGTAAAGCTCTACTTTACAGGTAGTCGCGAGGATCCAGGCTTCGAGTGAGGGTTGTGAAGTTCTTGAATCCGGCTTTGGTGACCATGCCGGTGTCCTCGATTCGCACTCCGCCCACCCCCGGCAGATACAGGCCCGGCTCGACGGTGACGACGTCGCCTTCGAGCAGCGTGTTCTCGTCCGGCCCGCGCAGTGAAGGGTCTTCGTGCACGTCGAGGCCGACACCGTGGCCGGTGGAGTGGTTCATCTTCGCCACTCCGGCCGGGCCCTCGAAGCCCTTGGTCGTCGTCCCGTAGCCGCGGTCAACCAGGACCTGGCAAACGCCGCTGTGAACGTCGCGGCCAGACGCGCCAGCCTTGATCGACTCGATTCCCGCGTCGAGTGCCTGCAGCACGGCCGCGTGCGTTCGGCGGATCTCGTCTGGGATCTCGCCGACGACCACGGTTCGTGTGAGGTCGCCGTGATAGTGATTGGTCCGGCTGGACGGGAAGATGTCGATGATGACCGGCGCGCAGGCCCTGATCGCGCCTTCACCACGGAAGTGCGGCATCGCACATTCAGGAGAGCCGGCGATGATCATGTCGGGGCACGTGAAGCCTTTCTCGCCCAGGAGCAAAGATGCGCGCGCGTACAGGCGCTCGGAGGTGAGAGGACTTTCCTCGAGCCACAGGATCCCCTCCCTGATGTCCGCCTGGGCGAGCTGGCTGACCACCTCGATCACCGCCGCCTCAGCGGCGCGTTGCGAGGCTTCGATGAAACGGGCTTCTTCCGGAGACTTGTGGCGCCGCTCGGCCTGAAACAGCCCGCGGTCGACTTCGACGTCGAGTCCCGCAGCCCGCAGCTCCTCCAGGTAGCCCGCCTGCAGCCGGGGCGACACGCGCGCTGACTCCAGCCCTCGCTCGCGCAGCAGCCTGGCGGCCAGGCGGGCATACGAGACAAAGTGGCCTTCATCCTGGAACCCCGCCTCTTCGAGCAGGAGTTTCCGGCTCGCCTTGCTCTGCACGCGTGCGCGATCAATCTCGAGCGGGCTCGCCACGATCACGTCATCGCCTTCACCGAAGCGGATGTACAGGGCGATTTCGACCGCGAATCCGGTCGCGTATGTGAAGTCGGCGTCGCCGTCTCCGCTGGGGATGAGGACGATCGGTTTCATCGGGTCGTCCTGGCATGCCGTTCGATCGCGGTCGCGAACAGAGAAGCAAGCGCTGCCGGCGCCAGCGAGTCCACCTCCTCGGTGACCTGGGCGGCGAGGCGCTTGGGAAGCTGCTTGCGCAACAGGTCCAGGTGCTGTTCGTAGACGCGGCCTAAGGAACGGTGGCCGGCGCGGCCCTCGAGGTTCAGGTTCTCCTGCACCTCATAGCCCCCCGTGTAAGCGACTTCGTAACCAAGCCCGCGAAGCTGCACGAGGTCGCGCCGCAGGGTCCGCTCGGAGACCCCTGCCCGC
>JBGQGS010000099.1:0-8614 GCA_041497555.1 Candidatus Dormibacteraceae bacterium
ATCCTTGAGCGGCTGACCCTCCAGGCCCAGTTCGGCGAGCAGTTGGGTGAACCCAAACTGCTCGAGGTTGCCGAGGAGGTAAACGTGGAAAGTCTGGGCCGTCTTCATCCCACCTTAGTGTCTAGCATCGCCGTCCGCGTTTTGAGCGTAGATAAGACGTAAACCTTCGAGCGTCAGGAGTGGGTCGTTGGTTTGGATCACGTTCGTCAGGCCGGCCACGAGAGCCGCCTGCCCTCCCGTCGCAATGACCTTGGCCGACCCCCCGAGCTCGGACACCATCCGCTCGACCATGCCCTCCACCTGGGCCACGAACCCCCAGACCAGGCCTGACTGGATCGAGGCGACGGTGTTGCGGCCGATCACCGAGTCGGGCGCCACCGGCTCCACCCGCCGGAGCATCGCCGTGTGGGAGACGAGGGCATCGAGCGAGATCTCGACGCCAGGCGCGATCGCGCCGCCGAGGTAGTCACCTTCGGCGCTAATGGCATCGTAGGTGACTGCGGTGCCGAAGTCGATCACCACGACCGGGCCCCCATACTTGGTGAACGCGGCCAGGGCGTTCGCGATCCGGTCGGCTCCGACGTCTTTGGGGTTGTCGTAGCGGATGCGCACGCCGGTCTTCACGCCAGGGCCGACCATTACCGGCTCGCACTTGAGGTAGCGTCTCGAGGCTTCGACCAGCGCCGAGTTCATGGTCGGAACCACGCTCGAGATCACCACGCCGTCGACCACACTCAGGTCGAAGCCGCGCAGATCGAAGAGCTGTCGCAGCTCCATCGCCATCTCGTCCGCCGTCCGCTCGCGATGCGAGGAGACCCGCCAGTCGGCAACCAGGCGCTCACCATCGAACAAGGCGAGTGTCACGTTCGTGTTGCCGACGTCCACGGCTAGCAGCATCAGCGACCCCGAACTCTAGCTCGGAAGTCTGGGGGGATGTCCCTTGCTCCAGCGGCGCAATGCCGCCGCTTCGCGGCGGACGGCCGTCGCCCGGGCGGCCACCCGGCGGGGGTGCGGCGCACCCGGGAGATCCCGCCTGGCGAGCGAAGCCTGGACTTTCCAGGGCACCTTCAGGTTGCCCTCGAGCACCTGGCGGCCGACGGTCTCGTGGGCCTTGCGGAAGGGGACGCCCGAGCTGACCAGGGCCTCGGCCGCGTCCGTCGCAAGAAGTGCCGGGTCACTCGCTGCCGCCGTCAGCTTTTCGCGATCGAACTCGAGGTGCTGGACGAGGAGCGCCGCCGCGGCCAGCGAGTCCTGCGCATTGTCGACTGCGGCGAAAAGCGCCGGCTTGTCCTCCTGCAGGTCGCGGTCATAGGCAAGCGGCAGCCCCTTCAAGACCGTCGCCAGGCTGACCAGGCTTCCCAGCGAGCGGCCTGCGCGGCCTCTCAACAGCTCCGCGATGTCCGGGTTCTTCTTCTGCGGCATCGCACTCGAGCCGGTCGACACCTCGTCGGCGAGCCTGACGAAGCCGAACTCTGAGCTCGCCCAGATGACTACATCCTCGGCCATGCGGCTGAGGTGGATGGACGCGCAGACGCACCCGTAGACGAGGTCCAGCGCGAAATCGCGGTCCGCGACCGCATCGATGCTGTTCGCGGTCAATCGCTCGAATCCGAGCTCGCGCCGCATTGCCTCACGCTGCAGCGGAAGCGTCGTGGCCGCGAGCGCACCTGAGCCCAACGGCATGTCCCCCGCCACGTCATACGCGCGGCGAAAGCGCTCCGCGTCTCGTAGCAAGGGCTCGGCATGAGCGAGCAGGTGATGGCCGACTGTCACCGGCTGCGCACGCTGGAGGTGGGTATATCCGGGCATCACCCATCCTGAATGCCCGCGAGCCTTGGAGGCGAGAGATTCGACCACGTCTGCGACCGCCGACACGAGCTGCGCCGCCGCGAAACGGCAGTAAAGCCGCAGGTCCAGCGCGACCTGGTCGTTGCGAGAGCGGCCCGAATGCAGGGAGGCCCCGGCGGGCGTGAGCTCGGTCAGTCGGCGTTCCACCGCCGTATGGATGTCCTCATCGGTGTCGCGGAAATCGAATTCGCCCTCGTCGAGCTCGCGCCTGATGCGGCGAAGACCGCGCTCGATAGCGATGAGCCGCGCTTTCGACAAGAGGCCCGCGGCGGCGAGCCCGCGCGCATGGGCGATGCTCCCAGCGATGTCAAACGGGTACAGCTCGAAATCGGTCTCCAGCGACGACGAAAATCGCTCGAGCTCGGGGAGGAGAGGCCGCCGGAAGCGAGCCCCCCACAACCTTCCTCCCGCTCCCCCCCGGGGAGAGGGGCCGGGTCCCTCCTTACCGCGTTTCGGTGCTATGGCGTCAGCCTCTTGACGTCCCCCAGAAGGTCGCCCATCTCGCGCGCGTGCAGCCGGCCCTGGACCTGCGCCGAGGTGCGCACCCCCATTCCCCACAGCTTGATGAAGCCGGCCGCAGCCGACTGGTCGAACACATCGCCTTTTCCATAGGTTGCGAGGGACAGCTGGTACAGCTGGTGGGGTCCTTTGCGTCCGACCACCTGCGAGGAGCCTTTGAAGAGCTTGACCCGAACCTCTCCGGTGACGTGTCGCTGCGTTTCGGCGACGAACGCGTAAAGGGCATCGCGCAAAGAGCTGAACCACAAGCCGTCGTAGACCATCTGGGCCCACTGCTGCGCGACGAGGTCCTTGAACCGCGCGACCTCCTTAGGGAGGGTGATGTCCTCGAGCGCCTGGTGCGCCTGCAGCAACACCACGGCCGCCGGAGCCTCGTAGATCTCGCGCGACTTGATCCCGATCAGGCGGTTCTCCAGGTGATCGATTCGTCCGACGCCGTTTTCACCGCCGCACCGATTGAGAGCGGTCACCAGCTCCAGGGCATCGACCGGCTTTCCGTCGAGGGTTACCGGCAATCCGTGCTTGAAGCCGATTTCGATATATGCCGGCTCGTCCGGACAGTCACGAGGGTCGCTGGTCCAGCTGTAAACGTCGCGCGGCGGCTCGGCCCAGGGGTCCTCCAGCACGCCGGCCTCGATCGAGCGTCCCCACAGGTTCTCGTCGGTCGAGTATGGGGAACGTACTGTCGCGGGAACCTCGATGCCGTGCTTGGCGGCATACTCGATCTCGTCGTCGCGGTTCATGCCCCATTCGCGGACGGGTGCAACGACCTCGAGGTCGGGCGCGAGAGCGGCCGTAGCGACGTCGAATCGCACCTGGTCGTTGCCCTTGCCGGTACAGCCATGCGCGATGGCTGTAGCTCCCTCCCGGCGCGCGACCTCGACCATCATCGCGGCGATCAGCGGCCGGCCGAGGGCCGTCGCCAGCGGGTACTCCTTCTCGTAGACGGCTCCTGCCTGCAGCGAAGGCCAGACGAACAATTGCAGAAATGGCGTGCGCCCGTCAGCCACATAAGCCGCCGACGCGCCGATCTTCAAGGCACGCGCCTGGATCGCGTCGAGGTCCTTCTTCTCGCCCAGGTCGACCGTGAACGCGATGACGTCCCAGCCGAGATCCTTCAACCAGCGGATCGCGACCGATGTATCGAGGCCACCCGAATAGGCCAGGACGAGCTTCCCCTGCCTCTTTGGGGGAATGGATCGGTTGGGTGGGGCGCCGCCTGCGCTACCCGGCATGGGCAAGTAGATCCTTCAGGGCTCGACCGGCGCCTCGCGTTCGCAGCACCGCGATGATCGTGTCGTCACCTGCAACCGTGCCGGCGATTCCCGGCAGGCCGGCCTCGTCGATTCGCCTGGCGACAAGGTTCGCCGTTCCCGGAGGGGTCCTGATCACCGCCACAGGTTCGACGAGCTCGATCGACAGTACGAGCTCGCGCATCAGGGCCGCAGAGCTGCGATAGCCCGAACCGGACCTGACAAGTCCGAGCTCCTGGATGTCTCGGGAGATCGTCGCCTGGGTCGCCCTTACTCCACGGCGCGCCAGAGCCTGGGCGATGTCTTGTTGGGTGTGAGCGGAGCCCCGATTCACCACTTCGAGGATGGCGCTGTGCCGCTGGCTCTTGGTCGGGGTCACCGGGCGGCCTGTCGCATCGTTGAGTGCGCTCGATCGAGCTCAGCGTTGCCGATGATCAGCGGTGGTACCAGTCGCACCGAATGCTCGTCGACAGCGTTGACGATCACCCCGGCCTCCAGGCATGACTGCTGGAAGGCCTTCGCGCGCGGCTCGCCAAACTCGAACGCCTGCATCAGCCCAAGGCCGCGCACGTCTTTGGCGCCAAGATCGAGCAGAGCCTCGTGAAGCGCCTCCCCCATCTCGGCGGCGTGGCCGACAAGCCCATCGCGTTCGATCACGGACAGCACGGCGATGGACGCGGCGCAGACGAGGGGATTGCCGCCGAACGTGGAGCCATGGTCGCCTGGCTCGAAGACGTCCGCGCGCGGGGCCGCCAGGCATGCGCCGATGGGCAAGCCGCCGCCGAGTCCCTTGGCGAGGGTCATCACGTCCGGCGTGATGCCATGGTGCTGGTGCGCAAACCAACGGCCTGTGCGACCCAGACCGGTCTGGACCTCATCGAGGATCAGAAGCAGGTCCTGCGCGTCGCACCAACTTCGGATCGCGGCCAGGTAGCCGGGCGCTGCTGGGATGATGCCGATCTCACCCATCACGGGCTCGAGCATCACGGCCACCGTGCGCTCGCTTGTCGCGGCCTTGACCGCTTCGAGATCGTTGTAGGCCACGTGCACGAAGCCTTCTGGTAGCGGCTTGAAGGGATCGGAGTATTTGTGCTGGCCGCCCGCGGTGACCGCGGCGAGCGTACGTCCGTGGAATGAACCCGTCGTGGTGATGATCTCGAAGGCACCGTCGCGGTTGCGGGCTCCCCATTTCCGGGCGAGCTTGATCGCCGCCTCGTTGGCCTCCGAGCCCGAATTGCAGAAGAAGACGCGAGAGGGGAACGACAGCTCCACGAGGCGCTGGGCCAGCTCGGCCTGCGGCTGGGTGAAGTAAAGGTTGGAGGTGTGGATGAGCGCGCTGGCTTGCATCGTCACGGCGGCGACGACGTCCGGATGCGCGTGGCCGAGCAGGTTGACCGCGATGCCGGCGACCAGGTCGAGGTACTCGCGCCCGGAGTCGTCATAGAGGACGCAGCCCCGACCGCGCACGAACGTTACTGGCAGGCGCCGGCCTGTCTGCATCAGGTAGCGGTCTGCCAGCTCCGGGGTGTTCAGGGAGTCACCATCGTCCCGATGCCGGCTTCGGTGAACAGCTCAAGGAGCAAGGCATGCGGCGTGCGCCCGTCGACAATGTGCGCGAGCGGCACCACGTCGAGCGCTCGCAGGCACGCCTCGAGCTTCGGGATCATGCCGCCCGTGACCTCGCCGGAATCGATCCGCTGGCGGGCGTCCGCACGCGAAAGCACGGCGACGACCTGACCGTCCACGCCCAGGACACCTGGGACGTCGGTCAGCAGGATGACCTTGGCCGCCTTCATCGCGACGGCGATCTCCGCTGCGACCGTATCCGCGTTGATGTTGTAGGCGTGCCCGTCGTAGCCCAGCCCGATCGAGGCGACAACGGGTATGTAGCCACGGCTGAGGAGTGCGGTGATCGGCTCTTTGTTCACCTGCGTCACGCGCCCGACAAAGCCCAGCGACTCATCGAGTGGCTCCGCGATGATGGTCGGCCCGTCTTCGCCACTCATACCGACCGCCTGCCCGCCGAGCCGGTGGATGGCGGCCACCAGGTCTGGACTGACCTTGCCTGTCAGCACCATCTTCACGACTTCCATCGTCTTGTCGTCTGTGACGCGCAGGCCCTTCTTGAAAGTAGGCTTCAAACCAAGCCGCTCGCTCATCGCGCTGATCTCCGGGCCGCCACCGTGCACGAGGATCGGCTGCATGCCGACGTAGCGAAGCAGCACCACGTCGAGCAGCGTTTCGTCGCGGGCCGACTCGATGGCGTTGCCCCCGACTTTGATGACGACGACCTGCCCGTGGAAGCGCTTGATATAAGGCAGCGCTTCGACCAGGACTTTCGCCCGCTCTTCGACCGTCAGCGTCATGTCGTGTAGTCCGCGTTGATTCGCACGTATTCCTCCGAAAGGTCACATCCCCAGGCTTCGGCGCGGCCGTCTGCCAGCCCAAGGGTGGCCACGATCTCAATCTCCGGTTGCTCGAATGCGCGGCGAACGGCCGTCAGGTCCACGTCCACGCCAGAACCGCGCGTAAAGACGACCTGCCCACCGACTGTGAGGTGCAGCTTGTCGAGCGCGAGGTCGGCGCCACTGTACCCGAGCGCGCACACGATGCGTCCCCAGTTCGGGTCACCGCCATGGACGGCGGTCTTGACCAGGCTCGACGAGGCGACGGCACGAGCGGCGGTGCGGGCTTCCGCATCCGATACCGCATCCAGCACCTTGACAGTGATGAGCTTGGTGGCCCCCTCGCCGTCCCGAGCGATCGACCGAGCCAGCTGCCGGGCGACTTCCAGGAGCGCCATCTCCAGCTGCTCGCACTCAAGGCTGCCGCTCCGGATCGGCTCGTTCCCTGCGGCACCATTCGCCAGCATCAGGAACGTGTCGTTGGTCGAGCTGTCGCCGTCGACCGTGACCTGGTTGAAGCTGCGATCGGCGATCGACTTCACGAGCCTGGCCATCAGGCCGGCCTCCACGGCCGCGTCGGTCGTGACGTAGGCGAGCATGGTGGCCATGTTCGGGTGGATCATCCCGGACCCCTTGCACATCCCACCCACCCGCACGGTCTTCCCGCCCAAATCGAGCTCGAGCTCCGCCGTCTTGGGCACCGTGTCGGTCGTCATGATCGCTCGAGCCGCGGCCGCACCACCTTCGGGGCTCAGCTTGCCGCATGCCTCCGCGATGCCGGACTTGATCGCATTCATGGGCAGGTAGCGCCCGATCACGCCGGTCGAGCTCACGAGCACCTGGTCCGGATCCAGGTCGAGCCTGTCGGCCGAAAACTTCGCCATCTGCAATGCGTCTTTGAAGCCCTGCGCGCCGGTGCAGGCGTTGGCGTTGCCGGAGTTGACGGTGACCGCCTGGACCCGGTTGTGCTGCAGGTGAAGCTGGTCGATCACCACCGAGGCGGACTTGACCCGGTTGGTCGTGAAGACTCCGCCGCAGTCGCAGGGGAGCAACGAATGGATGACGCACAGATCGTCTCTTTGCCCGCTCGGGATGGCCGAGGCGCCAGTGGTAAAGGCTTTGATCCCGCACGCTGCGGTGCCGGCGCGAAAGCCTCGGGCGAACGTCACGGCCACTGCAACGGGCCCTCCAGAGCGGTCGTGCGGTCGAAGCCGAAGGCGAGGTTGAAGCACTCCACGCCCTGGCCCGATGCGCCCTTGACCAGGTTATCCAGCGCCGCGGTGATCACCGCCTTCTTGCCCTGCGCGGCCACGTTGACCAGGCACAGGTTCGAGTGGCTCGCGAGCTTGGTCGTAGGCGTCTGGCCGACCACCCTCGTGAACGGCTGGCCTGCGTAGAACTCTCGATACGCGTCTTGCAGCTCGGCCAGCGATCCCTTGATGTCGAAGTAGCACGTCGCGAGGATGCCTCGCGTCATCGGTACGAGATGCGGGACGAAGGTGACCTGGACCTCCCTTCCTCCCCGCTCGCCGGGGAGGTCGGCGCCCTGCGCGGGGTGGGGCGACACAAGCGCAGTAAGCTCCTGGATCAACTCGGGAAGGTGCCGGTGGCCGCCGATGGCGTACGCGCCGACCGACTCGTTGACCTCGCTGAAGTGGACTCCAATGCCAGGCGACCGCCCCGCGCCACTGACTCCCGATTTGGCGTCGACGACGAAGTCGGAAGCAGCGAGCCCGGCCGCGACAGCTGGTGCGAGAGCCAGGATGGCCGCCGTCGAATAACATCCCGGCACCGCGATCAGCCTGGCTTCCTTCAGCTCGCGCTCGTGCAGCTCCGGGAGGCCGAAGACGGCGTCCGCGAGGAGCGCAGGTGCGGGGTGGTCGTGGCTGTACCAGGTCGGGTACAGCTCTGCGTCTTGAAGCCGAAAGTCGGCGCTCATGTCGATGACCCGGGCGCCTGCGGCAAGCCACGCCGCGGCCCTGGTCGCGCCGACGTTGTGCGGCAGGCAGCTGAATACGACATCGAGGCCGTCTGGATCCGGCTCAAGCCGAAACTCCCCGGCCAGATTGAGCAGCGGAAAGACCTCGGAGTAAGGCTTGCCGGCGTGCGACCGGGATGTGAGCTGGCTGAGCTGCACGCCGGGGTGGCGTGCCAGAAGGTTGACCGCCGTCATCCCGGCGTAGCCGTTGGCGCCAGCCACGGCTGCCTTCACCATTTTGGGCATGGGCGCATGAGTATACAAGGATATGCATAAACATCCGCGGGCTGGAAAGACTGGGAAGAGGGTGTTGGGGCGGGGCCTGGAGGCAGCAACCAAGGACTGGGAAAAGGGTGTTGGCGCGGGGCTTGGAGTCGAAATTTACGGGCCAGAGTATTGACAAAACGAACATTTGTTTGTAGTATTCCCCTATGCTCGCGACGGAAGACCTACGTTCATTCAGGGCCACCAACCCGACTGACGAAGAGCTCGGTGACGACCTGATCCGGCTCCGGCACCAGATCGACGTCATGGAACTCGGCTTCGCGTTGAAGGCGGCCGAGTTCGCTGCCACCGACGAGTACGACGAGCAGGGCTCGGTCAGCCCGATC
>JBGQGS010000100.1:0-8610 GCA_041497555.1 Candidatus Dormibacteraceae bacterium
ATGAAGCTCTGCATGTTGCTTTGAATCGTGAGAAGGATGACGCCATAGAAGACGCTGCCATCGGCGTTCGTGCCAACGAATAGAGACGCCGCGGCGGGCAGGGAATGCCCACTTGACACGGCAGTGAAACAAAGCTGCCAGAAGATTCCTTGCACGCCGCTGAGTGCGCCGGTCGTCGTCTTGCTGTTCGGACAGGGCTTCGTGTCCGGATACTTGGTCGTGAGACCCGCGTCAACGGAGGCCTTCTGCTCTCCTGCGGACTCCTTTGGGTTTGAAGGAGCGCTGGCGACAAGAATCGCACCAAGGCCGCTTGGATCTGAAAGCGAGATCGTCTCATTGTCCTTGGCCGTGACTACCCATCCCGTAAGCACAGGAACCGTTTCGCCATTGTTCGAGGCCGTCGGACCCTGAGGCGCGGTCGGCGAGGCGACAGGGCTCGGGGATCCGGCGGGAGTCGGGCTCGGCACGTCAGACGTGATGCCCCCGCTGACACTCGCCTTGCCGCCGAGGAGTGCGATGGCGGTGCCACAGCCGGCCATGATCACGACGAGGCCAACGACGGCGGCGATGATCATCACCCAGGGTATGCGGTGCACGGGCGCCTGCGGCGCCGCTCCCGCCGGCGAGTAGTAGGGGCTCGAAAACCCTGGTGGAGAAGCGAAGGCGAGCGGGGGCGCCGTGGTGGTGGGCGCGGTTGGTGCTGCCGCGGTCGGCGCCGCCAACGTCGGCGTTGCCGCTGGAGGTCCAGCCGCGGCCGCGGTCAGTTGCGTGCCGCAGGCCTGGCAGAACTGGTTGCCGTCAGGATTCTGGGCGCCGCACCTGGCGCAAGTCAGCGCCATCTATCTCTTCTCCGCCACGTCGGGCTTCGCTTCCAAACGTGGGCGACGACTGCGCTTAACGGCATTCGGCGCCGCGGTCAGGGCCATCCCGCAGTTGGGACAGAAGCCGGACGCAACGATGTGCATGTGGCAGTTCGCGCAGACCGTCTCGGCATAGCCCATGTGCGCGGCCTCCTCCAGCAAAGCGTGGTGCAGGAGGTAGCGGACATAGATCAACAGAGCGCCCACGATCGCCGCTTGCCAGATGAGGATGAACATCGCGTTGACCGAGGTCTCTTTCATCACCTGCGTGCCCGCGGAGAAGGCGATGTGGGCAAGGACCGCCATCGCGACGCCTCCGATCTCGCGTCCCGCCAACCGACCGCGTCGGTAACGCCAGATCGCCGCCACGATCATGCCGGTCGCGCTGCCTTGAAGCAGGGGTTGGAACACGGCGAGCGTCGTGAGGTCGTAGATCCAGTTGCCAGGCGCGGTGTGGGCAGGCAGGCTGGTGAGCACGCTCGAGAAGCCGATGAGGGCTTCGGCGAGACTGAAGCCCAGGCCGGCAGCCACACCGAAGACGAGCCCGTCCACAGTTTCCGGAAAGTCCTTGTGGTTGGGCAGGAAGAAGGCAGGCAGCGGCTTCACAGCCTCCTGCACGACCGGCAGCAGCAAACCGACGATCAGCAGCCCGCCGAGGTTGACGCCGGCATTGCCGAAGGGGTTCCCGATGTACTGGAACGGGTTGTAGATGATCCGCTCGAAAAGGGTGACGAGGATGCCGACGACGATCCCACCGCCGATCGTGAACCCCAGCACGGTCGCGGGCTCGTCGCGATACACCTGTGCTTCGTAGAGATAGATGAGGTAGAGCACGGGTACGAGGAACGCCGAAACCAGGATGGCGGCGGAGATCAGCCCGGCGAGGTACAGGACCAGGATGCCGGCGAGGCCGGCGATGAAAGCCCAGCGAAACTCGTGGATCTTGTGGTGGCCCAGGTGTGGAAACAGGGTCGTGAACACCGACGGCTGCGCGACGTGCTCGCCCGGATGCGCCGCATAGCGGTGCTCACGCGTCTTGGCGTTACCGAATTCCTCAGTGGTGCCCTCGTGGGCGCCGCAGCGCGTGCAGAAGACGCCATCCGGGACGTCGTGAGAACAGTGATCACACCGCACCGGCTACCTCCTCAATCGACCCGAGGGAATCGATCCCTTGTGCTGGGCGGTAAGGATAGGGCCCGCCGCCGCCGTTTAGTACCTGCTTAGCGGGCGGGTTCTGTCTCGGCGGGCTGCTGCGGCACCCATCCGCGGACGAAGTGGCACGAGTAGTGGCCCGGGTGCTTTTCGAAATAGCGTTGGTGATAGCCCTCGGCCGGCCAGAAGTGCGGCGCTGGCACGATCTCGGTGACGATCGGCCGGTCGAAATAGCGCTTTGCCTGTTCCTTGGACTGCCGCGCCGCCTTCTCCTGGTCGGGGTTGTGGAAGAAGATCGCGGACCGGTACTGATGACCGTGGTCGGGTCCCTGCCGGTTGAGCGTCGTCGGATCGTGCATGTTCCAGAAAGCGTTCAGCAGGTCGTCATAAGAGACCTTGGCGGCGTCGTAGGTGACCTCGACCGCCTCAGCGTGGCCCGTCGTGCCCGAGCAGACCTGCTCATATGTCGGGTTGTCGCGCGTGCCGCCCGCGTAACCGGAAACCGCGTCGACCACTCCCGGCATCTGGTTGAAGAGATTCTCCACACCCCAGAAGCAGCCGCCCGCGAAAGTAGCTTTTTCCATCTCGCTTTCAGAATACGCCCTACCTATGATGACCCCTCGCCATGACGACGCCTGACACACAGCCACCTCAACGCCGATGGCTGCACCTGGCCGCTGTCGACATCACGCCGCTTCGGCGTCACCGAGATTTCCGACTTCTGTTCATCGGGCGGCTGGTGTCGTTCTTCGGCAGCATGATCACGTCGGTCGCGGTCCCCTACCAGGTGTACCAGGTGACCCACAGCGTGCTGCTGGTCGGGATGCTTGGGCTGGCCGAGCTGGCGGCGCTGGTCGGCTTCGCGATGCTCGGCGGTGCGCTGGCGGACGCGGCCGACCGGCGACTGATGGTGCTCCTCAGCGAAGCTGGGCTGATGGCCGGCAGCCTTCTTCTGGCCGGAAACTCGCTGCTCGCCCATCCCATGCTCTGGTTGATCTTCGTCATCGCAGCCTTGCAAGGCTCGTTCGATGCGCTGCAGAGGCCGTCGCTCGACGCCCTGCTGCCAAGGCTTGTGGACCGAGACGAGCTGCCCGCTGCTGCGGCGCTCGGCAGCGTGCGCGGGACGCTGGGGATGATCGCGGGCCCAGCCATCGCGGGCGTGCTCGTGGCGGTGGCGGGCTTGCCCGCGACCTACCTGGTGGATGTGTCGACGTTCGTGGTCGGGCTCGTGTGCCTATCCCTCATGAAGGCGGTTCCGCCGCCGCCTGACGCCGAGCGGCCGAGCTTCCGCCGCGTGGTGGAGGGGATCCGATACGCCCGCAGCCGCCCGGAGCTGATCGGCACGTACGTGGTCGATGTCGTGGCCATGCTCTTCGGGATGCCGATGGCTCTTTTCCCGGCCATCGCTCAGGGCCTCGGCGGACCGAGCGTGCTGGGACTCCTCTACGCGGCGCCGGCGGTCGGTGCCTTTGCGTTCGCAGCGACCAGCGGATGGACGCGACGGATACACCGGCACGGCATGGGCGTGATCGTGGCGGCGACGGTTTGGGGAATCGCGATCATCGGGTTCGGAGTCGTACCCGGCCTGGTCGCCGCCCTCGTCTTCCTCGCGCTGGCCGGTGCCGCGGACTCGATGAGCGGGGTGTTCAGGCAGGTGATCTGGAACCAAACGATCCCGGATTCGTTGCGCGGGCGGCTGGCCTCGATCGAGCTTCTCAGCTATTCCGTAGGGCCGACACTGGGCAACTTCGAGGCCGGTGTCGTAGCGTCCCTTTTCAGCGTCCGCTTCTCCGTGATCTCCGGCGGCATCCTGTGCGTCGTCGGCTGCGTACTGTGTGGAATGGCCCTGCCCGCTTTCCGCAACTACGACGCACAGCGCTACCATCTCGCGCCAGATACCGATCTCGGCAGCGTCAAGCGGGAGAAGCGATGAGTTCAGCACAGATAGTGGTCGGGTTGGCGGTGGTGACCGCGGTGCTCGCGCTGTGGGCGGCGGTGTTCGCCACCCGGGCCGACAGGGCTTCCCGCCGCGCGATCAAGCTCGCCGATGCTCGCTGGGAGGCGACGACGAAGCCTGTCCCTCACCTCACGTTCACCAGCTCGCCGTCGCCGGGCCAACCGATCGAGCTCGAGGTGGAGAACCTCGGCGGCACTCTGACCGCCGGTGGCGTAATCGTGCAGGCGGCCGACGACCTCTATGCGGGCGAGTTAACCATGCCCGAGAAGGCGCTTCCGCGCCGGATCGTGCTGCAGCCGGCGATGAAGGCATGGCAGCGCGCGAGCCAGCCGCGCTGCCTGCTCCTGGTCGCCCGCGACGTCAACGGGCGCTGCTGGGATTACGTGGACGGCGGCAAGCAGATCAAAGATCCGCGCAAGTGGCTCGCCGGCCAGCTGCGGGAGCTTCGGCTGCAGGGCGTGGTCGACTTTCCAGGGCTGACCGGTCCCGGCAAAAGCTGAGCGGAGCTTCAGGTCTCCAGCCGCGCGTTGAGCTTCAGCGTGACGTTGCCGTGGAGCGCCTTGGAGATAGGGCATCCATCCTTGGCTGCCTCTGCCTGCTTCTGAAACTCAGTGGCGTCGATGCCTGCCACGCGGCCGACCGTCGTGATGGTCACGGTCGTGATGCCGGGGCCGGGGACGAACTCGACCTCAGCGGACGTGCTGAGCCGCTCGACTTTGTGGCCGGCCTTGCTCAGGCCGTTTGAGAAGGCCATGCAGTAGCAGGCCGCGTGGGCCGCGGCGAGCAGCTCCTCGGGGCTGGTCTTACCGTGCTGCGTCTCCGCGCGGCTCGCCCATGTGACCGGAAATTCGCTGAACGTGCCGCTTGCGACCTTGACCCGGCCGCTCCCACTGGTCAGGTCGCCTTCCCAAACCGCATCCGCTCGACTCACCGCAGCCATACATTCACCTCCAGGTAATGGCGAGACCCATACATCGCCTGCAAAACGTACTCGACCGTCGACGTGGGACGTCCGCCGTCAAGAGATCCGGGGCAGCAACGGCCGTAAATCGATCGTCTGGTAGAGGCCACCCTCCCAGGCCTTCCCCGCGGCCAAGTCTGCCTTGAGGTGGTGTCGAAATTCCGCAAGTCCCGCCGCCGCAGCGCTCGACTCTTGCTGATTTCGGATTGCGGCCACGGCCCGAGCATCGAGGCTCCGGCTAAATATAGAAGGGCAGCACGGTTGCCATCATCTGTTCCATCTCGGCCGGGTCGTCCGTGGCCAGAACCCGCTCGGTCCACTGGTCCATGACCAACCGCGCCTCGTGATACCACGGTGCATTGGCGTGCCGCGCAAGCATTGCTTTACGGTTTCATGCCCTCACGCGGCTGGTCTTCCGGCGCGCCCGGGCGGCGGCCCGGCTAGCGTCAAGCACTTCGCGGGTGTTCGCCTTGTAGTCGCTGTACCGCGCGACGGCCTCCGCGACGTACTCGCCGACGGCCGCCGGGTCGATCACCTCGTCAAAGCCGAAGTCCCACGTCTTGAGGACCGAGCTGCCGGCGCGCAAAACGCGCCGCCGGTCGGCGAGCAGGACGCCGAACAAGAACCGCAGGCAGACGCCCTTTTTCGTCGCTTGGATCGCGCAGACCCAGGTGCGCCAGTCGCCGCCGAGCGCGTACGTGAGGATCCTGTACTTGATCGCGACATCGAAGTTCGGGTGAGCCTTGCGAACCGCGTCGTCGAGGACGACCACGAGCGGAGCGGCCGCCGCGTCGACGCCGGCTAGATAGCTTTCGAGTGCGGCGCTGTCCAAGTGCTTTTGGGGCCGAATCCTCTCATACGAATTCGCTCCATGCGTTAGCGGCCATGGAACCTCCCGACGCCAGATGGAAGAAAGTACGGGCCGTCCGCGCCGCGCTGGATCGGAAGCCGGCGACCGGGCGGTGGCTGGAACGAGGCGGACGGCGCGCTGACGACCGCGACCGTGCGATGGGCGACGATGCTCGAGGCTACGCCAAGCGCAGAGCCGCTGAGCATGAGCGTCGCCGCGAGAATCCCGAGCGTGCGCTGCCTCATACCTTTGGTGCTTCCTTGAGGATGTCGCGCGCCTTCTCGTATTCATCGGCGCTGATCTCGCCCGCGGCGAAGCGGCGGGCCAGAATGTCCAGGGGAGTCTGCGCCGGCGCCGGTGGCGGGGTCATGACCGCCGCCCTCAACGAGCCAGAGCCGGCCAGCGCCCTGATCGCCCAAATTACCAGCAGGACGATCCCGGCCAGTAACAGGAGTCCCGCCAGTCCGCCCAGCAGGCCGAACGGAAAGAAGCCTAAAGGCTGCATGCGGCCGCCACGCCAATCGCCAGGACCCGCCGCGAACACCACCGCCGAACCCAGCACCAATGTGCCTGCGGCCCCAAGGACCGCTGCCATCAACGCCTTTCTGATCACCGTGTCCGAACCTCCTTCGCCAAACGCATTCCAGTTGCCATCGACGGATTGACGTCGTGGCTCAAGCATCGTGCTGGGATCTGGGACAAGGCTGAGAGCAGGCTGAGAGTTGGCCGTCAGTGCGACGTCGGTTTCCGGCGTAAGCGTGCCGATTTGCCTTTGGGCGCGACTCCCAGCCGGTACGCAGTGCTCTCCTAGCCAACTCCAAGCAAGGCAGGCGAGACTCCGTCCTGAGAACGACGGAGTGAGGAGCGATGACCACGATGGTGAATCCAACTCAACTGCGAGCGGGCGCCGACCTGACGGAAATTCGCGCCCGGCTGAAGGCGATGGCCGACGCCCTGCGTGAGCGGCAAGATGCCTTGGCCGCCAGCCGGAATCGCGTCAGGGAGGAGGTTCTGGACGATGTGGACCACGCTCAACGCGTTTCCGAGGAGCGCTACGCGGCCACCGTAGAGTCGACAATCATCGAGGCGCACGCCCAACTAGCTCATGCGCTCGCCATCGTCGACGCAGGCGGTTATGGAATCTGCGAAGACTGCGGGGCGCGAATCAGTGAGGCGCGGCTGGCTTTTCGCCCGGAGTCCACCAGATGCTTGACCTGCCAAGGCGCGATGGATCGTCGAGGTGGCCGTGACTTTGTCGACTGGAGCTAGATCTCGATCAGGCCCAAGCGTGCGGCCGCATAACATGGGAAGCACTGCTCACCGCCCCTTCTTTCACTGTTTGGCCGATGCGTCACGGTTTTCAGGGGCTGCCGGTTGCAGGCTGCCTGGTGGTCGGCCAGACACCTGGGCGATGGCTCGCGCAAACAGCGGAAGGGCAAGGCCCAGGAGGGCTGCGCTGCTCACCAGCGCGGCTCGGATCGACACCCCTGAGGCTACGACACCGAGGATGGGCCCTCCGACGATCTGCCCCAGGGCGTCAGCCTGCCCATCCACCGAGAACAGCGTGGCTCGGTTGGCAGAATCGAGTGACTGATTGAGCCAAGCGCGCTGAACCGGCATGAAGGCCTGTCGCATGACCGATGCGACCCAAAACAACCCGATCGCGACGGAGAGGTTGGTTGCGAGTGCGAACCCGGCCAGCATCACTGCCCGAACCGCTGTAAAAGCGAGTAACGACCAAGCCACGTGCGCATGGTTTTCGAGGTCGAGCCGGCGCCTGATGATCTGGGTGATGGCTATGCCGATCAGCGCCGAACCGCCGCTGATCAGGCCAAACCAGAGGACCGGCGAGAGCCCGGCGAAGCTCGGCAGCACGATGTCCTTGAGAAAGTGGACCTGGTACAGCCGATCGACACCCTCACTTGAAAGGCCCGAGACGACTGTGATCGCCAGGATCGTCAGTATCAGCGGCCGGCTGCGTATGGCGGCGAGCGACGAACGGGCACCGGCGGCCATTCCCTCGAGGCTGCCCCTGGCCTCCCGTGGGATCGCCTGATAGCGGGCCTCGGTCATCGCAAAGAAGAGGTAGACGCCGAGCAGCACGAAGAGACCTCCGCCGACCAGGATGGGAAAGTTCAGCCTGATCGACGCCAGGCCGACGCCCACAAAGATCCCGACCAAGCCAGCGACCTGCCCAAACTGCGACGCTCGCAGGAAAAGGCGGCCGGCCGGCTTCTCGCCAACCTCATCGGTGATCCAGGCATCTTCGGCACCGTCCGAGAGCGTGGCGCCGATACCCCAGATGACCTGGGCGATCGCGATGGCTGTGAACTGCGGGACAGACCCCTCGAGGATGAAGCCCGCTCCGATGAGCCCGCAGCCGGTGGCGACCGCCCAGCGGCGGCTGAAGGCGTCGGCAAAGAGCCCGGTCGGGACCTGGAAGACGAGGCAGGTGAGCTCGAGCACGCTCCCGATCAGGAGGAGCCGGAGTGGGTCGAGATGCGCCACCTCGACCTGGTAGACGAGATTTGTGACCGCGAGCATGTTGAAGAACAGGGGACCCGCGGTGCTCAAGACGAGATAGACGAAGGTCGGGTCTTTGGAACGGATGGACAACTGAAGGATCTCCTCCCGCCGGCCCAAGGGCACGGCAAATCAACCAGGGAATCGGGAGGGACTCAAGCAGGGCGGCCCGGAGGCCGGGAGGCTAGAGGTCTCCCGCGACGTCTGAGACGTTCGCGGGTGCCTTCATGACGCCGAATCCTAGTCGCTTTTCCGCCTGCGTGCCGCGCGAAAACAGGTACCGGCTTCAGGTACCGCCGGGGCGGTG
>JBGQGS010000101.1:0-8525 GCA_041497555.1 Candidatus Dormibacteraceae bacterium
AAAAGATTGGGGGTAAGACGATGAAGGCCTACGTCCTCATCAACGCTTCACCCGGGCGCGCGCTCGAGGTGGCCAAGAAGATGGAGGGGACCAGCGGCATCACGGCGGCCGACGCGATCACCGGGGAATACGACGTGATCGCTGTCTGCGAAGCGCCTGACGTGAACTCGATCGGCTCTTTGATCGTCGACAAGATCCAAAAGATCGACGGTGTCTTCAAGACGATCACGTGCCTGGCGGTGAAATAAGCGCGGGTGAGGACAGATGCACTCCCCCGCGGGACCCCCTCCTCTCCCAAAGAACGCTGGGAGGCGCTTGGAAGCAGCAGGCTTGGGGGACGGCCGGAGTAGATCCGGCCTGCAAGCAATGTCTTCTATCTTGGCGGTGAAGTAGCTGCCACCGGGCCCGCGGCGAGAGCTGCCGCGACATCCGGCAGGCGGGAGATCCAGGGGGCCATGCGCGGCATCTCCTGCTCGAAGCTGCCAACCGATGGAGACCAGGTGAGCTCACGCCGGGACTGAGAGTCGTCGTAGTACCGAGGCCTGCCCATCACGTCTACCGCGTACGTCCCCGGCCAGACGACCGCTCCTGATGGGGTGACCGTCTCCATCGCAAGAGCTCTGAGGTAGAGCACGTCATACGGTAGGTTCACAATCGTGCCCCCGACCCCCACGGCACGGATCGCGGATTCGAGCAGGTCGCGCCAGCTGGAGTCAAACCCGCCCACCAGGTAGCTGTGCCCGGGCCGGCCTCGGTCCGAAGCCGCCAGGCACGCGCGACCGACGTCGGCCGCCGACACGAAAGTCTGCTTCGCTCGACCGCCGCCCGGCAGCCACACGCGACCTTTGGCAAGCGAACCCATCAGGCGAGGCAGGATCCAGTCCTCTCCCTCGCCGAAAATGCGCGCCGGCCGCACGATGACGACCTCCATGTCTTGGGCGGACTGCATCAACCACTGTTCCTCGTAGAGCTTCAAGCGCTCATAGGCGTGGACGGGGCGCAGCCGCGACTTCTCGTTTGCCGGCCCGGGGTTGCCGGGACCGTAGACGTCAGCCGTCGAAACGTGAACGATCCGGCGGACGCGCGCGCGCCGCGCCGCCGCGACGACCCGTTGAAGCAGCAGCGGTGGGCTCTTCCTGAAACGAAGTCGGCGGGCTGGAGACCAGCTCTGGGCACAGTTGAGCACCACCTCGACCGAGCTGATCGCGTCGGCGAGTGTCTCCTCGTCCGCATCCGCGTTCAGCTCGATGACCGGCACCTCGGCGGCCAGCGCACGCGAAACGTGATCGCCCAGAAATTCCCCAGCGCCGATGACCAGATGCACGGCGCCAGCGATTAAAGCACGGGGGAGGCAGCCCTAGGGGCGGCGGCGTCTTAGACCCGTGATCAGGGCCAGCCGGACGTTGTCCACGATCCTGGCCACCCGGCTGCTCAACGCCCACCAGGCAGGGGGATCAGGCTGGATCGGCGGACCGATCGTGACGTCGATCCGGCTGAACGGACGCAGCACGTCCGTCCCGCGGACGGCGACAGGACAGATCGGGACTCCAGCGTGGAGCGCGAAATGCCCGATCCCGACTTTCAGCGGCCGCACGGCCCGCCCACGCGAGTAGCGACCCTCGGGGAACATCAGGACCACCCCCCCGCGCTCGAGCACCTGGTAGACGGTGCGCAGCCCGGCCTCGTCGAGCTCGCCGCGGTGCGGAGAGATCGGAAAGACCCCGATCAGGGGCAGGAGCCGACGCTTCCACGCCTGGTTGAACACCGTTTCCCGCTTCGCCATCGTGTAGATCACAGGTGCCTCCGGGAAGAACGGGATGATGAACGCCGGGTCGAACCAAGCCTGGTGGTTGGCGGCGATGATGCAGGGCCGGGCCGGGATGTTCTCGAGGCCGGTCACCGTGACGCGAAAGAGCGCCAGTACGAGCCACCTGACGACACGACGCACCACCCGATAGAGCCGAGGCGGCCGGAGCGGGTCCGGGTGGACGAGCGGGTCCAGCGGGCCGCCGACGAGCTCCCTGTACTCCGGGCTCGTGTAGTGCTTTCGGTCCCCACCTTCAGGTAGCGAGGAACTTGCGTAGGACGCGGTTGAACTCCTCTGGCCGGTCGGCCTGGGGCGTGTGGCCGGCGCCTTCGATCACAGCCAGTTTCGAGTTTGCAATCAGCGAGTGGGCCCGTCCGGCATGAGCGACCGGGAACAGCGGGTCGTCCGCGCCCCAGATCAGCTGAACCGGAAGCTTCAGCTCGCTCAGCCGCTTGGTCAGGTCGTGCTGACCGCTGAACAGCGCTTTAGGCGTCACCAGGGAGCGAACTGTCGCGAGGTAGGCGTCGTGATACCCCTCCGCGGCGTAGAGCTCGCGGAGGTTTTCGAAGTAGACATCGTCCATGGTTCGCTTGAGGTCCGAGCTCGCGCCGGCATAGCGAGCGGCCAGGCGCCGGATCACCTGGGGCGGAGCCCAATTCAACGCGTCGCGCGCGACACTCATCAACGCTTCGCCCAGGCGCGGGATCGTCACCAGGCCGTAAGAAACGTGCACGTTGGGACGTCCCAGTCCGAGTGAGTTGACGAGCACCAGCTTTCGCACCATGCGTGGGCGCTCCAGCGCCAGCTCGAGCGCGATCCGCCCTCCGAGTGAGGCGCCGACAATGGCCGCCGAACGGAGCCCGCGACCCTCCATGTATCGCTCGATGAACCGCGTGAAGTAAGGGATGCCGTAGCGGGCCCGAGGTTTCTCGGTGCGCCCGAACCCCGGAAGGTCGGGCGCGTAGACGCGATGCCGATCCGATGCCGCCTCGAGGTTGAAGCGCCACTCCAGGTAACCCGATGAGCCAAGACCATGGATGAACAGCACAGGCGATCCGCGACCGCCATGCGTGTGGTGCACGCGCAGCGAACCTAGCTCGGTAAAGCCGGAATGCAGGGTCCTGGGCGGCCGGCGCAAAACCGAGTTGATCATCGTTGGTGGACCACTTAGCGAAGCATACGGAGGGGCACGTGCAGGCCCGAGACAAGGGAGCCCGGCGCGTAGCGGGCAATTTTCGAACCTTTGATCACGGTAACCGAGCCTGGGCCGACCGCTCGCCACTCATCCTTCATCCAGAGCGCCGCGCTGCGTTCGTCGACGCCCAGCAGGGTCAAGCCCGGCGCCGCCGCCTGCGCCGACTCGACCCAGCGGTGACCGAACGTGTCGAAATGAGGCAGCACCGCCGTCTTCGGCAACAGCCCGAGCGCTTCGGCCGGCCTCCGATTGAAGCGGTTCGGCCAGCGCGCTCGCACCAGCGTGTGGCTGCAAAGGGCCATCGCTCCGGCCGACGAACCGGCTAGAGCAGCGCCGTCTCGCCAGGCCTGGAAGATGGCCCTCCAGACAGCCGAACCTCGCAAGACTTGCGCCACCAGTCCTGGGTCACCGCCGACGAGGTAGAAGAAACCGCCTAGGCGCGCTCGCCCGGCCAAGGCGGCCGATTGGGCGTCTTTGCGCTTCAACACCGGCAGCTCCTGGAGCTCGAGCCCGAAGCGTTCGAACCACTGGATCGCGTGCTCGACCGAGCGGCCCGGCTCCTGCCGCGCGGCGGCGGTCGGCACGACGAAGGCGGGGCCCCGTCGAGCGGCCGAGGCGAGGATGCGGTCCTGCTCTTCGTTGCCGGGATTGAACTCGTCGCCTCCGACCAGGGCGAGAACACCAGGCACCTCCGTAGCATATGGCCGTGCCCGACGCATCCAGAGTGCGGGTGCGAATCGCGCCCAGCCCCACCGGCTTCGCTCATCTGGGCACGGCCAGCACCGCTCTCTACAACGTCCTCTTCTCCCGCGCCAACACCGGGACGTTCGTGCTGCGCGTGGACGACACCGACGCTGAGCGCAACCGCCCGGAGTACGAGCTTGTGATCTACGAATCCCTGAAATGGCTCGGTCTGGATTGGGACGAAGGCCCGGACAAGGGCGGCCCCGACGCCCCGTACAGGCAGTCAGAGCGCCTGGACCTGTACAAGGATCACGCCGCGCGCCTGCTCGCAGAAGGCAAGGCCTATCGCTGCTACTGCACGCCGGAGGAGCTGGATGCCGAGCGCAAGCAAGCGCAGGCCGAGAAGCGTCCCTATAAGTACTCGCGCCGCTGCCTGACCAATGCCCCGAGTGGCCGGACCGAGTTCACCGTGCGGTTCAAGGTCCCAGGTGGCGAGATCAAGTTCACGGACATGATCCGAGGCGAGATGACCTTTGACGCCGGCCTCATCGGCGATTTCATCCTGGTCAAGTCAGACGGGTTCCCCACGTATCAGTTCGCGAGCCCGGTCGACGACGCGACCATGAAGATCACGCATGTGATCCGTGGTGAAGAGCATTTGTCGAACACGCCCTATCAGTTGATGATCATCGACGCGCTCGGCTACCAGAGGCCGCTCGCGTACGCGCATATGCCTTTGATCCTGGCCAAGGACGGCGCCAAGCTATCCAAGCGCAAGCACCCCGAGTCAAACCTCATGCTCTACCGCGAGCAGGGCTACCTGCCCGAGGCGCTGATCAACTATCTGGCGCTGCTGGGATGGAATCCCGGCACGTCCCAGGAGATCTTCACGTTCGACGAACTGGTTCGCGTTTTCTCGTTCGACCGCGTGCAGCACGCGGGCGCGCGATTTGACTGGGAGAAGCTGAACTGGATCAACGGCGAATACATCCGCGCGCTCGATGACGAGGAGCTCGCTCGGCGGCTCCGACCGTTCCTGCCGAAGCTGGACGAGGCAACCATCCGCCGTGCGGTGCCGGCACTGAAGACGCGCCTGGCGAAGCTCGCCGACGCGGCCGATCTGCTGGAGTACCTGTGGACAGATCCTCCGCCGCCCGCACTCGACCCTGAGTCGGTGGAGCGTGTCCGCGCCGCCGCCGGTGTGTTGAAGGACCTGCTGTGGGAGCCCGCCACTATCCACGACGCACTGATGAGCGTCGTCGAGAAGTCCGGTTCGGGCCCGAACAAGACCTTCATGCCGATCCGGCTGGCCGTCACCGGTAAGAAGATCTCGCCACCCATCGACTACACGCTCGCCCTGCTGCCCAAGGACGTCGCAATGTCGCGCCTGCAGCGAGCAGTCAACGGTCAGGCCTGATGTTTCTCACCATCGTCATCGACCTGAACCCAAACCTCTTCCGCATAGGCCCGTTCCTCATCACGTGGCACGGCGTGTTCGCGGTGCTCGGCATCCTCGCCGCGGCGCGGCTGGGTTTGTGGCTCCTGGAGAAGGATGGCGTCGACACGACACGCAGCGCGGACGGCGTGGCGTGGATGGTCGTGTTCGGTCTCATCGGCGCACGTCTCCTTTACGTGTGGGAAAACTTCAGGCTCTTCTCCGGCGGACAGCTGCTCCGGGTATTCGCCCTGACTGAGGGCGGCATCAGCCAGTGGGGCGGGCTGTTCGGGGCCGCGGTCGGCGCCTACATCTGGGCCCGCCGGTCGCACTTCTCGTTCTGGAAGATCCTCGACGCCGGAGGCGCTGCGACGATGATCGGCCTGGCCATCGGCCGGATCGGCGACGTCATCAACGGCGAGCACCACGGCACGCCGACCAACCTGCCGTGGGGGGTCGAATATGTCAACTCCGCCACGCTCGGAGACCCGGGCGTTGTGGTTCATCCCGAGGTCGCCTACGAGATGTTCCTCACGCTCGCGCTGCTGGGAGCTCTGCTTCCATTCCACCAACGATTGAAGTCTCGGCTGCCGGATGGGGTGGTCGGGCTGATCTACCTCGGGCTTTACGCGGCTGGGCGGTTCTTTCTCAGCTTCTTGCGCACCGATCCATCCGTCTTTATCGGATTGCGCCAGGCGCAGCTGGCGTCGCTGGTCATGGTGGTGATCGCGGGCGTCGTGATCCCGATCCTCATCCGGCGAGCACGCGCCGGCCGGCCTTCCGTCACCGCCGCGGTCTAGTCACCGACCGCACCAATCGCTGTGCCAGGCCCGGCGCTTCAGGGTCGTGCTTGAAGTAGACGTGGACTTCGTCATGCGAGGCGGCGGCTGACCTCACCTCGGCGATCCACCGCCGCAGGGACGACGTCGTGTAGCCACGCCGCAAGCGGAAGTACGCCACCGGCCCAAGGTCCACGAGCGGCGCCCGCGGCCACTTCTCCTCGTCGGTGACGACCAGCGCACCCTTGTGCTCACGGATTACGCGATAGGTCTTTTCACAAAACCACGATGCGTGACGGAACTCGACGGCAGCCGGACGGCCGAGAGCGTCGAGCAGCGCGTCGAGCAGGCTCACGTTCAACTGGCGCGCCGGCGGAAACTGCAAGAGGATCGGCCCGAGGCGCTCGCGCAAAGGCGCCAGCCGCTCAGCGACGATGCGCGCCAGACCGACGCGATCAAAACCCTCTGCCGAGTAGGTCAGGCCGCGATTTGCCTTCATGCAGAAACGGAATCCTGGCGGCGTCTCGGCGGCCCACTTCAACAACGTTGTTTCTGGTGGGGTGCGGTAGAAGCTGCCATTCAGCTCGACCCCGTTCAGCCGCTGCGAATAGAAGGCGAGCATCTTGGCGCCGGGCAGCGCGGAGGGGTAGAACTTTCCCTTCCAACCCGGATAGCTGAAGCCGGACGTGCCGGCGTAGACCATTAGGAGGAGACCGCGACCTTGCTTCGCATCACACGCTCGTGCAGCTGGCCGCATGCGGCGTCCGCCTCGCGACCGCGGGTATCCCGCACCGTGACGTTGAGACCCTGTGCCTCGACCATTTCCTTGAAACGCCGGATGGCGGCTCGGTCCGGCGCCCGATATGGGGTGTCCTCGACCGGGTTGAACGGGATCAAATTCACGTGCGCGAGTTTCCGTCGAAGCAGCGATCCGAGCTCCTTCGCATCGCGCTCGGTGTCATTGACATCCGCCAGCAGCACCCACTCATAGCTCACGCGCCGGCCCGTCTTCGCAGCGTAGCCCTGCGCCGCGCCGACCAGGTCGCGCACCGGGTACTTGCGGTTGATGGGCACCAGCACGTCGCGCAGCTCATCGCGAGCGGCGTGCAGGGAGATGGCCAGTGTCACGGGCAGCCGCTCATCGGCCAGCTGTTCGATCCTGGGGATCAGGCCGCTCGTCGACACGACGATGCGGCGGGGGCTGATGCCCAGCAGCTCCGGGTCGGCCAGCCGGCGGACCGATTCGATGACGGCCGGGTAGTTGGCCATGGGTTCACCCATGCCCATGAAGACGACGTGCGACAGCCGCCGGCCCTCGTCCGCCAGGAGCCGGACGGCATCGGTCGCCTGCTCGAGGATCTCGTGCGCCGTGAGGTTGCGACCGAACGGAAACTTGCCGGTCGCGCAGAAGGGACAGCCGATCGGGCAGCCGGCCTGAGACGAGATGCAGAGCGTGGAGCGGTCCGCATACCGCATCACGACCGCCTCGACCGAATGCCCGCCGTCGAGCTCGAAGAGCGTCTTGGTCGTGAGGGCGTGGTCGGCCTGGCTGACCGCGACTGGTCGCAGCGACGTGATCCTGAAATCCCGCTCGAGCGCCGTCCGCAGCGGCTTGGGCACATCGTGCATCGCCTGAAACGAGGCTGCCCCTCGCGCCAGCCAGCCCCAAACCTGCTTCCCTCGATACGAGCGCCGGGCGCGTGATGGGCGCACTTCCAGCTCAGGGTCATTGGTGACCAGCCAAGCGTCGAGCTCAGCAGCGGACAACGAGAGAATCGGCGGCCTGGGATCGATCACGCAATGCAGGCTACGTCAGACAAAGCGTGGCCTGTAGGCCGGGCTTCGCCCGGCCGCCTCCGACGATCCTTTTCCAAACGCCTCCCAATCGCGGCCAGGAGAAACCCCCCGTGGGGAGATCCGCAGATCTCCCCGCGCCTTATACCGATGCCTCGAAGACCTCTCCGTCGCCCTCGCCGGTCGACCGAACCTCGCCGTCATCGACCAGCTTGCGCAGATGCGCACGCATCGTCATCTCCGCGGCGACCGTCAGCTTGTCTTCCAGGTCTCCATACACCCGCCGGGTGAGCTCGCCCGCCGTGCCCCGGCCTCGCCTGACCTCGGCGAGCACCTGGGCCTCGCGTTCGAGGCGGTGGACGCGATACTCCTCGATCTTCCCCATCGCGTCCTCGACCGGGTCCCAATGGCCCGGAAAGAGCAGCCGCGGGTGAAGTGAAGCCAGCCTGTCGAGCGAGCGCAGGTAGGCGGCGACGTCGCCTTCGGGGTACGTGACCATTGAGCTGCCGCGCCCGAGGATGAGGTCTCCGGTGAACATCGCCCTGTCGCCATCAAGCCAGAAGCAAAGATGGTCGGCGCTGTGTCCGGGCGTGTGGAGCGCGGTCACGTTGAGGGTGCCGACGCGAACGACATCTTCATCCCCAAGCTTGGGGTAGCGCAGAACCGAGGCGTGGTGCGCGGCGGCGAGGGGCTCGGCGAGGGGCAGGTGGTCGGGGTGCGCGTGGGTCACCAGCACCACGCCGACAGTCGCGCCCGCGATGCGCCTGTTGATGGCAGCCAGATGACTTTCCTCATCCGGGCCGGGGTCGATCACCGCCACGACGGGGCCCG
>JBGQGS010000102.1:0-8517 GCA_041497555.1 Candidatus Dormibacteraceae bacterium
GCGCACCATTAGTCCCGGTCGATACGGGACTTCCGGCCCTATAGCCGGTCCGAGGGGTGAATTCAAAATTGCGACTCAGCAAACCGCACTGAGAGGAGACGACACGTATGGATTCACCGGCCAGCTATTTCCACTGGGGATTCATCCTCATCTCGATGCCCAACCTGTTGGTCATCGCGGGGATGATCGTGCTCTTCGCGGTAGCGCTCGTCGCCCCGTTCCCACATGAGGGGGAAGGCGATGATGGACGCCACTAAGCCCGTCATGAGCCCCGTAGCGGAGAAGCCGGCGAGCTGGACCCTTCGCGTCCGTCAGGCCATGGACCGCGGCCTGCCGATGGATCATCTCCTGCCCGACCGCCAGCCCTATTACGTCGGCTCGTGGGTCTACGTTTTCGGGGTGGTCACCATCGCCGCCCTGGTCTGGGTGATAGTGAGCGGCGTGGTGCTTTCGTTCATGGGTCCGCAGTGGTGGCACGACTCGCGCCTCGGTCTGTTCTTCAACAGCCTGCACTTCTGGTCCGTGCAGCTCTTTTTCTTCTTCATGGTCCTGCACCTATGGGGCCAGTACTTCATGGCCGGCTGGCGCCACGGCCGCGCCACGACCTGGATGATCGGCGCCGTCATCTTCGGGATCAGCATCCTGACCGCATTCACCGGGTACCTGTCCCAAGAGAACTTCGCCTCGCAGTTCATCGCCATCAACGCCAAGGACGCGATGAACGGCGCCGGTATCGGAGCATTCTTCAACGTGCTGAATTTCGGTCAGATGTACGGCCTGCACATCATGCTGCTCCCGATCGGGGTCACGTTCCTGGTCGTGGTCCACATCGTCATGGTCCGCGCGCGAGGCGTGGTCAAACCGATCGACGCAGAGGGCGGTGCCCGGTCATGAAATCGATGGCCACGACACAAGAGGAGTACTACCGCGGAGTCCGGATGGTGCCGTACGACCTGGTGAAGGAGCTCGTCTGGGCGCTCGGCGGCTTGGGAATCGTCGCCGTGCTCCTCGCTCTGTTCCTCTCCTCCCCGGACGTTCCGCCGGTCACCATCGCGGCGTGGGCGCAGAACGACCCGGTCGACTTCGTCACGACCGCCACGGGGGAGCTGTCCGGCTCGACCACCAGCGCCGGCTACGGCCAGCCATACAACTCGACACCAGATGCCGCACAGACGTGGGGACCTATCGCACCGCAGGCGTGGTTTGGCGCTCGCATCCCGGTCGATTCCGCCAACACGTTCGTGATCGAGCCGCTGCAGCGCGCCAGCTACAGCAACACGACGCTGGGCACGGCGCTCAGCACCTGGCAAAACGCAACCGCTGACCAGCAGTCCAAGTGGCTCGACAGTTACACCACAGCGCTGGCCGATGCCACTGTGACGGACGGCCTGGTCACGGTCGCCGACGGCGACTACGGACCGCTGCCGGTGATGATGTCCAACCTGCTCGGGGTCGGCCAGGCTGGCGGCCTTGACGGCCTCCTTCTGATCAACGGCCGGTTCTTCCAGACCGATTACACGCAGGCGCTGCTCTTCATGGGCGACGGCGAATACCTCGGTGGCCTTGCCGAGCAGGCCAACCTGACTGGCGATCTCTGGGGCATGATGAACGAGACGGGCCAGTATCCCGGCCAGACCTGGCTGTGGCTCTACACGATGTGGTACCAGGTGTTTCCGTTCAACAGCGACAGCGGTTTCATCGGGCTGAACGCAGGCAACGCCGACCTCGGGATCATCATCCTGATGACGGTGCTCACCGGCGTCCTGGCGGTGGTGCCCCTGATCCCGATCCTGCGCGACATTCCGCGCTGGGTGCCCGTCCACCGGCTGATCTGGCGCAGCTACTACGCGCCGAAGCGAACCACCAGATAAGCATTCCTCTCCCCGTGTCCCGTGGAGAGGAACAAGTGGCGACCGGCTTAAGCCCGCAGGCCCCTCAGACGCGCTCGAGGACGACGAGCGGGATCTCGCGATCGGTCAGCTTCTGCTGTTGTGCCAGGTAGGGCACCGTCTTCGCAAGCTCTTCGCGCTCATCGGGCTTGGCGGTGGTGGCGCGAACCTCGAAACGCTCGGGGCCGAGCTCGACCTTGGCGGTCGGATCAGCGAGCAGGTTGCGGTACCACGAGGGTGCTGAGGGAGCGCCGTTGTTCGAGGCGATCACGACGAGCCGATCGCCGTGGTGGCCATAACCGAGCACCGTCGTTCGGGGCTTCCCGGACCGCACGCCAATCGTCGTGAGGAGCAGCAGCGATCGTCCCGCCATGGGGCCGCTGAGCTCCCCGCGGTTGGCGCGGAATTCGGCGATCAACTTCTCGTTGAACGCCTTCATGTCCGGAGGGATGGCGGGCCTGTCTGCCGGAGGTCTCTTGCTGCCGGCTTGCTCGCTCACGTCTTCTATTAAGGCAGAACACCGGGAGCCGAATCTCTAGCCGAGGGGTTTCGGCCGCGCCCCTAGGCCGCTTTGGCCGCTTCGCTCACCTCCGGCCGTAGCCCGAATCGCCGGCCCCTGATCGCCACCTGCTGGAAGATCAGCCCGCCGATCACACCGTAGCCGATCATGGAGACGATGAGGATCGGACCCATCCAGGTGGGGTTCGAGGTCGAGGTCAGGAAGTTGGCGATGCCTGAGAGCCGCTCCTGTGACGCGGTCTCGATGGCGAAGATCTGAGGGATCAGGTAGAAGGCGGCGCCCACGGCGAGGAGGGCCGTCGCCACGCGGTACGTCCGGAAGTCGTCATCGGTGTCGTAGAGCAGCTTCACGTACAGGCTCGCGAAGAGAAGCAAGCCGGCCAGGGGGGCGGTCAGCGGAAGCGGAATCGTCATGACCAGGTTGGGAAACAGGAAGATCAGGCTGAGCACGAACGTGATGAGCATCACGGCGTCGCGCACCAGCACGTAGCCGAGCCACCAAACGTCGGCGCCGAAGCGCAAGGAAAGCTTCTTGATCGTCCGCAATATATAGGGACGCGCGAGATGCATGATCACCGTCATCGCCCACAGCGCCGGCAGCAAGGCGGCGACCGTAGAGACGACCCACTGCTCGCCTCCTTGAAGGATCGCTTGGACTATCGCAGCGGTGACATCGTCTGGCGTCATTTCATATTTCTCCTATCAGACTCCCACGCGTCCCGAGCGCACCGGCGCGCTGCTCGCGCTGGCGGGGCCGCGCAGGTTGTAGGCGAGCGCCACCAACCCCATGAGCGCGATGGCGGCGACTGAGAACCAGCACAACCCGACGGCCAAATCAGGGTTGGTGTTCGTGGCGAGGGCTTTGGCGACGTCGGCCCAGGCGGGGCCCCAGTTCACGGCGGACAGCTGCACGCCGAGCAGCGTCGGCACCAGGTAGAGGGCGCTCCCCACACCGAGCAACGTCGAGACCAGCTTGAAGGCCCGTGGATCGTTGTCCGCGTCGGCTACGAGCTTGACGAGGAGCGCGCCGAATAGAGCGGCCGTGGCCAGCGAACCTCCGATGGGAAGCGAATTCGAGACGAGGACGTCGGGATACAGGAACATGAAGCTGAGGATCGCCGTGAGCGCGATCATAAGGTCGCGCAGGCCGACATAGAGAACCCACCAGATGTCAGCGGCCAATCGCAGAGAGAACTTCTGCGTCGTCCGCACCATGTACGGCCGCGCCAGTAGGAGGGCTATGACGAGCATCCAGAGCAACGGCAGAGCCGCCGCCATGGTCCCCTCGAGGAACTGCTCGCCGCCCTGGACAAGGGCGTTGACGATGGCCTGGCTGAGCTGATCGACGGTCATACCGACACCTTCCTTTTCACCTCGACAAGCTGACAGCTGGTGACGACGTCGCAGCGCAGGCAGCGCTGCGCTTCTGCGCGTGCGCTCTCGGCTGCGAAGCCGAGCGAGACCTCGCCATAACGAGCTTCCCGCGTTACCTCCGCCAGCTCGGTGTTGGCCCGCTCGCGGTTGGCGAGATCGAGCACGATCCTGTCCGTCAGCGGCAGGGGGGCCTGGCTGCGCCAGGGCGGCACGTACCGGGCCGCCGGCCGCCTGCGCAGATAGCGATCGATCGCCCAGGCCGCCCGCTGGCCCTGCGCGACGCCCTCGATGACGCTCTTCGGACCGGTGGCGACGTCTCCGCCGGCGAAGACACCGGGCTGCGCGGTCATCAGTGTCTCGGAGTCGGTGAGCAAACCGCCCCACTCGCCAAACTGGATGCTCGAGCCTTCGGGGAGGATCGACGGATCGGGAGCCTCGCCGATGGCAACCATCAGGTTTCGAGCCCGGATCGTGAACGTGCTGCCCGGCACCGGCGCGACCTTGTTTCGCCCGTCTGCCCCTCTGCCGACGATAACAAGTCGCTCGCAACGAACTTCGGTCATGATGCCCTGCCGCCCAAGCACCTCAACCGGCGCGACCAGCGGTTCGATGACGACGCCTTCGCGCTCGGCGGCGCGGATCTCCTCGTGCTGCGCGGGCATGTCCTCCTTGGTCCGCCGGTAGAGGACGCGCACGCTGCTGGCGCCGGCCCGCCACGCCGAGCGGGCCGCATCCATGGCCGTCGAGCCTCCGCCGACGACGAGCGTGTCGCCCGTGAGGGTCACGTTCTCGCCGAGGTTGACCCGCTTGAGGAACAGGGTGGCGGGCCACACGCCGTGCAGGTCCTCGCCTGCAACGCCCAGCGGCTGACTCATGGTCGCGCCGGTGGCGATGAGGATGGACTGGTAGCCCTGGCTCTTGAGGTCGTCGAGGCTGATGTCGCGGCCGAGGGCGGTGTTGAGCTTGAGCTCCACGCCGAGCTGAAGGATGCGGTCGATCTCCGCCTGCAGCACCTGCTTGGAGAGCCGGTACTCCGGGATGCCGATCGCCATCATGCCGCCGGCGACAGGCATCGCCTCAAAGACAGTGACTCCATAGCCGCTTCGGACTAGCTGGTAGGCAGCGCTCAGCCCGGTCGGGCCGGAGCCGATGATCGCCACCCGCTCCGGCCTGCGCTGAGAGGCCGGCGGCGCGGTCGGGTAACCCTCCATGCCGTGGTCGGCGGCGAAGCGCTTGAGCTCGCGGATGGCGATCGGCTCGTCCATGACCCCGCGGCGGCAGGCCGTCTCGCAGGGCGCAGTGCACACTCGGCCGCACACCGACGGAAACGGGTTGAATTCGGCGGCCACCGCCAGGGCTTCCGCGTAGCGCCCCTCGCCGACCAGGGCCACGTAGCGTCCGGCGTCCGTGCCCACGGGGCATGCTTCCTGGCACGGGGCGAAGAGGCGGTGAGTCCCATCACCATCGGTGTTCCAGGTGCGCCAGGTCTGCCAGCTCTCCTGGCGCTTGGCGGCGCGCCAGCCCGCGAGGTCTCCCCACGGGTCCGTGTGCAGCTCTTTCAGCGACTCGGTCGTGTATTCGGAGAGCGCGGCCCAGCCGGTCTCGGACTCGGGTCCGTGTCGGATGGGTCCCTGAGCAGCGGCCAGCTCAACCGGTGCGCCGATCGCGGTGATCTGGATCACGGCGGTCGGGCATTCGACGGAGCACAGCTCGCAGCCGATGCACTCGCCCGACTGGATCGGAAACTCCATCATCCAGGGCTGCTGATCCCGAGTCGGCGAGCCGCCGACGCCGGACTCGATCGATGCAGAGAGGGTCCGGGTCATGTCGAGGGCGTGCACCGGGCAGACGTCCATGCACACCCCGCAGTTGATGCAATTGGATCGGTCCACGTGAAACTGGTAGGCCACTACATTCAGTCCTTGCTGCTCAGGTTGGGCAGATGTGGGCACGCCAAACAGGGCCCAAGGCCCCTTCAAGGCAGGACCCGTCGCTAACGCCCACTAGGTAGAAGCCACAAACGGCCGGTCATTTCTGCGCTAGTCTCTACGTAGTTACCTACAGATGCCAGGCCAAGTTCCGGAGCTTCAACCGATTCGCACGATGCTCGTGGACGACCACGCGCTAGTGCGCGAGGGGATCCGTCAGATCCTCGAAAAAGAGCCTGACATCACGGTGATCGGGGAGGCCGGACGGGGCGACCTCGCCCTCGAGCTGCTCGACCTTCTGCAGCCGGATGTGGTGCTGCTCGGCGTTCGCATGCCGGGGATGAGCGGCATCGAAACCACGCGGAGGATCCGCGCCGCCTTCCCGAAGATCCGAGTCCTGATCCTGTCTGCCTATGCCGACTTCGCGGTCGAGGCCTTCCGCGCGGGTGCCTCAGGCTACGTCTTGAAGAGCGCCCGCAGCAGAGAGTTAGTCGCGGCTCTGCGCAGCGTCTTCCTCGGCTCGACCGTGATCCAGGGAGCACTGGCCGAAGGCCTGAGCATCTTTGCGTCGGGCGGCCGGTCTCGAGGGACGGACCTCCTCAGCCGTCGTGAGGCCCAGATCCTGCGGCTCATCGCCCGCGGGCTCACCAACCGGACGATCGCGCGGGAGATTGGCGTCGCGCCGCGAACCGCCGACCAGCACGTACACAACATCTTCGTCAAGGTGGGGGTCAGGTCGCGCGCCGAGGCGGTGCGCTACGCGGTCGAGCACGAGCTCGCCGCGCCAACGGAGGCTGGCGCGGGCGAATAGGCAGGCTTTTGCTGGGTGGTGCCCCGCGAGGGATTCGAACCCCCGACCCTCTGCTTAGAAGGCAGATGCTCTATCCACTGAGCTAGCGGGGCGATGACGCCATTCGGGAGAATACCCGGGGAGCCGAGGAAGTATGAGCGAGAGGCTGAAGCGGCTGACGACGATCCTGGCCGAGGTCACCGACCTGAGCCGGGCCGCCGCCGTGCTCGAATGGGACCAGGAGACCTACATGCCGCCGGGAGGCGTGACGGCACGCTCCGACCAGCTGTCCACCCTGCTTCGACTGTCGCACATCCGCTTGGTTTCCGAAGACGTGGGCCGCCTCCTGGGCGAGCTGGAGGAGGAAACCGCGGATCAGCCGTTCGACTCCTACGAGGCGAGCCTGGTCCGAGTCACGCGGCGTGACTACGAGCAGGAGCGCAAGCTGCCGCCCGAGCTCGTTTCGGAGGCAGCGCGGGCGGGTTCGACCGCGCGGCCCTTGTGGGAGACGGCCCGCCGCGAGGCGGACTTCAAGCTTTTCGCGCCGGCCCTGAAAAGGAATGTCGAGCTCAACCGCCGGATCGCCGATGCGCTTGGGTACGAGGACCGCCCATACGACGCACTGCTGGATCGATACGAGCCCGGCATGACGACCGACCAGCTAGAGGCGATCTTTGCCGAGCTCAAGAGGGCGATCGTGCCGCTGATCGGGGATGTCGCGCGACATACCGACGCCGTCGACGACCGGGTGCTCTACCGCGGCTTTGATCCGGCCATACAGGTCCGGTACGCGCTCGACCTCGTGACCAAGCTCGGCTACGACCTCGAACGTGGCCGCCAGGATATCTCGACCCACCCGTTCTCCACCTCCTTTGGACCGGGAGACGTCCGCATCACGACGCGCGTGTCGCGCGACTTCTTCAACGAATGCCTATTCGGCTCCATCCACGAGTCCGGGCATGCCATGTACAACCAGGGCATCGACGACGACATCGACCGCACCCCGCTGTGGGGCGGCGCCTCGCCGGGTGTGCACGAGTCGCAGTCCCGGCTGTGGGAGAACCTGGTCGGCCGAAGCCACCCGTTTTGGAAGCACTTCTTTCCGAGCCTTCGCAGCGCGTTTCCGGAACCCCTTCGGGGCGTTGATGACGAAACCTTCTTCCGAGCGGTCAACAAGTCGTACCCCTCTTTGATCCGCGTCGAGGCGGACGAGGTGACGTACAACATGCACGTGCTACTCCGGTTCGAGCTCGAGAACGAGATGCTCGAGGGCAAGCTCACGGTCGGCGACCTGCCCGAGGCCTGGAACGAGCGGGTGAAGGCTTACCTCGGCATCAACGTCCCGAACGATCGCGAGGGAGTCCTGCAGGACATCCATTGGTCCTACGTGAGCTTCGGCGTCTTCCCCGGTTACACGCTCGGTAATTTGATCGGCGCGCAGCTGATGGAAAAGATTCGTGCCGACATCCCCGACCTGGACGCACGGGTCGAGCGGGGCGAGTTCGCGTCGCTTCTCGGATGGTTGCGGAAGAACGTCCATCGGCACGGGCGCAAGTTCACGCCGAACGAGCTGCTCGAGCGGGCGACGGGCCGGCCGTTGACCGCGGCGCCGTGGATCGCTTACGTGCAGAACAAGTTCGGGGCTTTGTACGGGATCAAGCCCGCCCGGGTCTAGTCAACCCCATCGGCTGGAAGGGGCTCGGAAGAGGGTGTTGGGTGGGGCTTGGAGTTGAAAATTCATCTGTCTGGAGTATTGACAAAACGAACATTTGTTTGTAGTATTCCCCTATGCTCGCGACGGAAGACCTACGTTCATTCAGGGCCACCAACCCGACTGGCGAAGAGCTCGGTGACGACCTGATCCGGCTCCGGCACCAGATCGACGTCATGGAACTCGGCTTCGCGTTGAAGGCGGCCGAGTTCGCTGCCACCGACGAGTACGACGACCAGGGCTCGGTCAGCCCGATCGACTGGATCCGCTTCAACTGCCAGATGACGAGCAACGCCGCAGCCGACC
>JBGQGS010000103.1:0-8478 GCA_041497555.1 Candidatus Dormibacteraceae bacterium
GGCCCCCGACCAGAATCCGAACTCAAAGTACTCAGGGCACGCGCCCTTTAAGGGGATAGGCGTGCTGTTGTCTGTAGAAGTTGAATCCACGACGTCGACCAGGATGCCGACTCGCGCGGGGATTTCAGCTCGTAAGTGCCCCCTCGAGGTCGGACAGGTGGTGGCGCTGATGCTCCAGCATCTTCGCCATCGCCTCGCCCAGTGACACTCCGGCGTACGGGCCGACCGTGACCGGGGTGTCCAACCTCAAGTCCGACAACACCGTCACCAGGCGTGTGGTCCCTGCGTCATATTCATCAATCAGCTCCGGTGCTTCCTTGTCAGCGCGCCGGCGGACCTGCGATGCATTCCAACGGTTGGAGTCGAAGGGCGGTGCGTTGGGATCCTTGGGCTCGGTCACAGACCGTGCAACCGCCGGCAGGGATGCGGCCGTGCTCGACAGGTGGGCCAGAAGTTCCCGGCACGTCCATCCCTCATAACCCGGCGCGGGAGCCGTCCAGTCTCCATGCAGAGCGCGAACGATGCCGGCCAGCTCGATGAAGCCCGACTCCAGTGAGCTAATGGATGTCTCCCCGTCCACGATTCGAGTCTAGTTCGTCTTCAAAACCGTTTGCGGGCTTCGCAAAACCAAGTTCGAAGTTGATGTCGATAGGGCCAACATCAGGAGCCGGTACCTAGCCGCGGGTTGCAGCGCGCCGCCTTACGTCGCAGAGTTTCGCGACATGCCAGTGAAGTACTCCAGCGTGCGAGAAGCTTGTGGCCGCAAGCAGCGAAATCGGAACGATACGGCCCTGACGTCCGGCGGTGCCAAAGGCCACGCGGCCGCAAGGCCGATCGGCTCTGGGGCGCCGAATGCGCCCAGCCTAGGCTCGGTTCATGCGCGAGGCCTCAGTTGGGAGACCGGGCCCCGAGTCCGCCACGATGTCGACTCAGAGCTCCGCGATCGTCTGCGCCCAGGTGACCAAGGATTACGGAAGAGGTCGCGGGGTCTTCGAGCTCGACCTCGAGGTACGGCGAGGCGAGGTGTTCGGCTTCATCGGGCCCAACGGTGCCGGCAAGACGACCACGATCCGCGTCCTCATGGATCTCGTGAGGCCCGACCGAGGCCAAGTCCATGTTCTCGGCATGGATGCGCGGCGCGACAGCCTGGCCATCAAGCGGAAGGTTGGGTACCTGCCCGGCGAGCTGGCTCAGTTCCCGGGCGTCACCGCCGCCTATGTGATCGGGCTGCTCGCGGGCCTTCGGGGCGGCGTCGATGGTGCGCGAATCAAGTTGCTGGCCGACCGCTTCGAGCTCGACGTCGGTCGGAAGTATGAGGAGTTGTCACACGGCAACAAGCAGAAGGTCGCGCTCGTCCAGGCCTTCATGCATAAACCCGAATTGCTGATCCTTGACGAGCCCACGCTCGGGCTCGACCCTCTCATGCAGAGGGAGTTCCGGGGCCTGGTCCGGGAGACCGTAAATGCCGGCGCGACTGTCTTCCTCTCGTCGCATGTGCTGTCCGAGGTCCAGCAGGTCTGTGACCGGGTCGGCCTGATCCGGGCCGGACGGCTTGCCCAGGTCGGCTCGCTAGAACAGCTGCGAGCCTTGCGCTCGCACCGTGTCGAGGCGCGAATCGAGCGAGCGGTCGAGGAGAGAACTGTTCGAGCGGTGCCGGGTGTGACCGACACCACGATTGAGGACCACATGGTGCGCTGTACCGTCGAAGGCCCGATGGCGCCGTTGCTCCATGTGCTGGACTCGGCCGGGATCATCGAACTGGACAGCCACGAGCGGTCGCTCGAGGAGGTCTTCTTTGCGCAGTATGGAACGCCCGAGCCGACTGGCGCTGGTCGCTGACACCATCCGCGGTCACCGGCTTGGTCTCGCCCTCTGGGTGATCGGCGGCGCCGGCTTCATGTACGCGGTCGCCATCATGCTGATCCGCGAGTTCAACTCCTACCCCGGCGGGGCGAAGGGCCTGGCGCCGAGCGTCGAGGCTGCGGCGCAGGCGCTCCGGGTGCTCCGCTGGCCGGCCGAGCGGCTCGACACGCTCGGCGGCTACCTGACCTATCACAACATCGTCCTGCTCCCGTTGCTGCTGGGCATCTATTGCGCCATCCAGGGTGCCGAGGCGGTGCGGGGAGCCGAGCTCCGCGGCTCGCTCGATGGGATCCTCGCAACCGGTCTGTCCCGTGCCGCCTTCATCCGCGACAGGGTCTTCGGCTTCCTCATCGTGCTCGTCGTGATTACCGTCGGCATCGGGCTGGGAGTCGCCGCGGGGTTGACGGCTGGCGGAGAGACAAACCCCTGGGGCGCTTTTGTGACCACCGGGGAGGCGGTCCTCTGCTCCTTCACCTTCTATGCTCTGGGGTTGCTGGTGTCGCAGTTCACGCGGAGCGCGCGCTCAGCGGCAGGCGTCACCTCGCTGGTGATGGCGGTCTTGTATGTCTTCACCAACGTCTGGGACCAGGCTGGACCGTTCGCGCCAGCACGCTTCCTCTCGCCATTCTTCTATTTCCAGCAGTCCAGAGTGCTGGTGCCAGGGCATGGCTTCGACCCCCTCGCGACCCTGATGCTGATAGCGCTGCCGGCCGGCCTGCTTGTTGCAGCGGCTGTGGCGTTCACGCGGCGCGATTACGCATCAAAGCTGTGGGCGCGCAAAGCTCGGCCTGGCATACCCCGCTATGTGGCAGTGCAACGGCCCTGGCTACGGACCTGGTGGGCAGCTGGATTGGTCCGCGAGCGGCTCTCACTGCTGGCCTGGTCTGCCGCCGCGGCAGCTTTTGCGGCGCTAGTTTCTTCGCTCGAACCGACGGTGCGGGACATGTGGAACAAGCTGGACTTTCTCCAGACGTTCCTCGGCCAGAACCCGGGCGTCTCGCCAACCGATCAGTACATGGGTTTTGCAGGCGGGATACTGGCCCCGCTTGCAGCCGCATACGCGGCAACGCATGTGGGAGGTTGGGTGGGGGACCTGAAGCAGGGCCGGGTTGAGATGGTTCTGACCTCGCCCGTCTCGTGGTCGCGGCTGGTCTGCGAGCGCCTGGTCGGCCTGGCCGCAGGTGTGGCGGTGGTCACTGTCTCTGCTCTTGTGGGGCTGTCCTTGGGGGCGATCGCGGTCGGGGCTCCGTTGCGTCCGGACGGCCTGCTGAGGGTGGCGGCGGACACCCTTCTGTTCGGTCTGGCGATCGGTGCGATCGGCGCCGTGCTGGTGGCGTGGCTCAGAAGCGGGCTGGCGCCGGCCCTCCTGACTCTTTTCATCGCCGCGTCATACCTCCTCGACCTGTTCGGCCCCGCATTCTCGTGGCCTACGTGGGTCGCCCGGTTGTCGGTGTTCGATTCCTTCGGCCAACCGTACGTCCAAGTACCTGAGCTCACCGGGCTCGTTTACCTGGGTGGGCTAGCCCTACTGGGAACAATCCTTGCCGCCGCGGTGAGTCAGCGCTCGCCTAAGGTGGCGTGACATGTCCGCCGGCGTGGCAGCAAACAAGCGATAGTGATTCGAAATGGTGGTCTGTGTTCCGGTCACGACGGAGGGGCTGATCGACCCCCGCTGGGGTCGCGCGGAACGGGTGGCGATCGCGCAGGTGACCGGCGCCGGGATCGGGGTTTGGCAAGAGTTCGAAGTCGGGTGGCACGCCCTCCACGATGCGGGAACCGAGGGATCACATCACGCCAGGGTGGCTCGTTTCCTCCAAGAACACCACGTTGAGGCGGTAGTGGCGAACCACATGGGTGCGCCCATGGTGCACATGCTGGAGCGGATGGGAGTGAAGGTCTGGCTCGGGGCAGCGGGCAATGCGCGGGAGGCCGCGATGGGGGCGATCGACAGCCAATCAAGCTGAGCCCGGGAGCGGCGCCGAGCGCGTGTGGAGGGCAACAGTCAATTTGCAGGGCCTAGTCGGACTCATGCCCTCCCACAGCCCGATGAAGCGATTCCCCGAGATCGAGAAGGCTGCGCCACTGCGCCGGATTTGCTGCCCACCGACCGTCGGCGTTTCGGGTAAGCCAGTTTGGCAAACAAATCCACGACCACCTTACCGATGAACACACTGACCGGTGTTTTCTTTTCTTTGGACGGTGACGGGCAAAGTGAGGTTGGCTCGGACCGCGTCGGGACGCTAGCGGGCAAAGCCTCCGAACGGGGCTAGATACTTGGGGCTGAATGCGGCCAACCCGGACTTAACCGCATCGTTTGGGCTTCCGTATACAGTGAGCTTTGTCGGGTCCACCGCGCCGAGAAACCGTGCGGCGAACTTCTCCCCGAAGTGGCCCAAGTGGATCAACGTAGCCGATGAATCCAAGTAGCGCTCGTAGACGTGCACCGCCTTGCCGTCGTCGGTGGTGAACCACTCGTAGCTCAACGTCCCTGGTTCATCGAAAGTGGACTCGACCATTTCTTTCATCAGCACTTTGAAGCCGTCCATCGCACCCGGCTTGACCGCAACCTCGAGCAACCATGAAACTTCGTTAGCCATCTGACGCCCCCTTTGTATGCGTCCTACGGGATGCTTGAATCCTACGCGTGCCCGTGGCCTCTGCCTCGGTCCAAGAGCCGTGTAGCAGTTACATGCAGTAATCCGGCCAGGCCTCGGCGCTGAAATGGCTCCGAAAGGGCCAGCCAAGAGGTCCAATTGAACCCAAACCGCCCTAAACGGTCTCGGTGGACGGACTTCTCTGCATTTCGGGACCGTGAGGCCCCGGGTTCAAATCCGGGGACCACGACCAATTTCCGAATTCAGACTCATCCAGTCGGCGGAGCTAAGGGATAACCCCTCTGCGTTTCTGCATTAGAGGATAAATCTGCGATCGACCCGGCCTTGCCGCATTCGGGCAAAGGCGGCTCGGCTCAGGGCCCAACTTAGTCGGGACTATCGGCCCTATTGCCGGAGCAGAGCCCCGCTAGCCTCCATCTGTCGGGGTCGCATGGCCCGGCTTGGTTCTTGGGTTGCCGTTTGCCGGAGTGGGACCAGAGCATGCATGAAGCGAGGTGGACAGCTGCCACGAGCTCTGCTACGGACCTGGCCCCCTGTTGAGGCAGCTGGGAGAAGGAAGCATGGTAAGTAAGAAAGAAGAGCTCGAGATGCACCGCCAGATGGTGCGGATTCGCATATTCGAGGAGACGATCCAGAAGATCTACATGGAAGGCAAGACGCCTGCCTTCGACATCGCAGCCGGTCCCGTGCCGGGTGAGATGCACCTGGCCGCGGGGCAGGAGCCTGTCGCGGCGGGGGTCTGCATTCACCTACGGCCGAGCGACGCGGTAACCGCGACCCACCGTCCGCACCATGTCGCGCTCGCTCACGGCATGGACATGAAGAAACTGGCGGCTGAGATCTTTGGCAAGGACACGGGCCTCGGGCATGGCAAGGGTGGCCACATGCACCTGTTCGACCCGATCACCCACTTCGGGTGCAGCGGGATCATCGGTGAAGGCATCCCCACGGCAGTCGGTCATGCTCTCGCCTTCAAAAAGCAGGGACGCGACGACATCGCGGTGTCCTTCTTCGGTGAAGGCGCCGCCAACCAGGGTGCCTTCCACGAATCGCTCAACCTTGCCGCGCTGTGGCATCTGGGCGTGGTCTTCGTCTGTGAGGACAACGCTTGGGCCATCAGCGTGGCGAAGGCCACGGCGACGGCAATTGCCAACAACAGTGATCGCGCGGCGGCGTATGGGATCCCAGGCGTTCTCATCCCGGACAACGATCCAACCGCCATCTATGAGGCTGCAGGCGAGGCGGTCGCTCGGGCTCGGGCTCGAAAGGGTCCGACCCTGATCGAGGTCAAGACCGATCGCCTACTTGGGCATTTCGAAGGGGATCCCCAGCTATACCGGACAAAGGATGAGATGCAGACGTTGCAAACGCGGGATGCGCTCAAGCATTACGAACAGCAGTTGATCAAGGCTGGAACGCTGACCACGGAGTCGGCCGAGAAGGTCTGGAAGGCCGGCCGAGCCGAGGTCGACGCGGCGATCGAGTTCGCCCGTCAGAGCCCATACCCGGAGCCCGAATCGGCGCTCCTCCACGTCTTCGCTTAGGAGAAAAAAGCCATGGCGGTAGAAACCAAAAAGCGACTGCTGACAACTTCCAAGGCGATTTCCGAAGGCATCGCCCAGGAGATGGAAAGAGACAGCACGGTCTTCGTGATGGGTGAGGACGTAGGTGTCTACGGAGGCATCTTCGGTGCCACCGAGGGCCTGCTGGCGAAGTTCGGACCCGAGCGCATCATGGACACCCCGATCTCGGAGACCGGCTTCATCGGCGCTGCCACCGGGGCCGCGCTCTCGGGCATGAGGCCGATCGTAGAGCTGATGTTTGTCGACTTCTTCGGCGTCTGCATGGACCAGATCTACAACCACATGGCCAAGATCCACTACGAGTCCGGGGGCAACGTCAAGGTGCCCGTTGTGATCACGACCGCCATCGGCGGCGGCTACAGCGACGGCGCCCAGCATTCGCAGACGCTGTACGGGATGTTCGCCCATCTGCCGGGGCTGAAGATCGTGGTCCCTTCGACGCCTTATGACGCCAAGGGTTTGATGATCTCCGCCATCCGCGACGACAACCCCGTCCTCTACATGTTCCACAAGGGAGTGATGGGGCTGGGCTGGATGACGCCCAACCCCCGCGCCACAGGAGACGTGCCCGAGCAGCCCTACACGGTGCCGATCGGGAAGGCGGACGTGAAGCGATCAGGCCGCGACCTGACCATCGTCACTGTGTCACTCATGGTCCACCGCGCGCTCGACGCCGCCGACGACCTGGCCAAAGATGGCATCGAGGCTGAGGTGCTGGACCTCAGGTCGGTGATACCGCTTGACCGCGAGGCGATCGTTGAGTCAGTGCGAAAGACACGCCGCCTGTTGGTCGTGGATGAGGACTACCGCAGCTTCGGGATGTCCGGAGAGGTGATCACCAGCGTGGTCGAGGGAGCTTTTGATTACCTCGACGCCCCGCCTGCGCGGCTTGCGCTGCCTGATGTGCCGATCCCGTACAGCCGGCCGCTGGAGCAGTTCGTGCTGCCCAGTCGAGTCAAGATCGCAGCGGCTGCTCGGGCGCTCGTCGCCAAGAAATAGGAGGAGTCGATAGGTGGGGACGAGGGCTTCTCCCTCGTCCCTCCTGAGGAGGCAACCGTGCTAGGACCTGAGGAGGCAATGTGCGTCGCCAGGTCCTGATGCCGCGCTTGGCAGAAGAGGCCGAAGAGGGGGTCGTGGTCGCCTGGTTCATCGAGCCCGGCGCCTCCGTCAACGAAGGGGATCTCTTGGCCGAGCTTCAGGTCGAGAAGGTGAGCAGCGAGCTGCACTCTCCCTTCAGCGGCCGGGTGGCGCAATTGCTGGTCGAACCTGGCGGAGTGGCCAGGCAGGGTGCTCCCATCGCCGTGATCGAGGAGGGCGCGGAGTCGGCGGCTCCTGGCGGGCCAGGGTCGCCCGCAGCCCAGGTGATCGAGAAAGGAGAGCGCGCAGGGTTGGAGCCCGCCCCCGCCTCTCCTTCGGCCCGACGGCTGGCGCGCGAACTGGGTGTCGACCTGACCCGCGTGACCGGGTCGGGACCCGGCGGCCGCATCGTTGAGGCCGATGTTCAGGCTGCCGCTGCCCGGTCGGCGAGTGGTGAAAGGCGTGCGGCCGGCGCCGGCCAACTTCGAATCGAGCCACTCACGCCAATGCGCCGCGCGATCGCCGAGCGACTGACAGCCTGGCTTGGCTCGACCGCACAGGTAACACTCACGGCGGAGGCAGACGTGACCGCGCTGACCGCCGAACTGGAACGCTTGAGCGCGGATTCGCCGCACCGGGCCTCCTACCTGGAGGCGGTGGTGCGTGGGCTGGCGCTGGCACTTCACAACCATCCTGCGGTGGGTGCTCGGTGGACGGAGGCTGCGCTGGCCTACTCCGACCGGCACGATATCGGCGTCGCGGTGGCGCTGCCGGAAGGGCTGATCGCGCCCGTGGTCAGGGATGCCGACCACAAAGACCTCGCCACCTTGGGGCGCGAAATCGCCGAGCTGGCCGAACGGGCGCGGGCAGGAGCGCTCACGCCACCCGAAGTTGAAGGCGGCGCGCTCAGCGTGACCAACCTTGGCGCCTACCGGATCGACGGCTTCACTCCGCTCCTGAACCCGCCCCAGACCGCCATCCTTGGCATCGGCCGGGCGCGCTGGAGGCCAGCGGTAGTCGACGGTGCGATCGTTCCGCGCCTGCTCATGGTCCTGAGCCTGACCTTCGACCACCGGGTCGTCGATGGCGCGCCCGCGGCCGACTTCTTGACCGAGGTCGTGGGCTTGCTCGAGGAGCCGGCACTCCTGCTTGGCTCCAACGCTGAGGCGTAGCCCGTGCGTGTGATCGTGGTCGGTGGAGGCGTGATCGGCTGCTCGGCCGCCTTCGCCCTGGCGAGGCGTGGAGCCGAAGTAATCCTGGTGGAGCGCTCTGTCGTGGGATCTGGGGCGTCGGGGGCGGCGGCGGGCATGCTGGCCCCGCTCTCCGAGAGCGACGCGCCC
>JBGQGS010000104.1:0-8468 GCA_041497555.1 Candidatus Dormibacteraceae bacterium
CCCCGACGCAGCCCACTCCGTCGCCACCTGCATCGACTATCACTTTGCGTGGAGCCACGGCGACGCCACCGAGGACATCGGCCGCACGTGGCTCGGGATCGTGGGCCCGGGCGTCAAGCAGCTCGGGCAGACGAGCCGGACGTGGTCGGACCACACCGACATCCGGCCGACGATGCTGGCGCTGCTCGGGCTGAAGGACAGCTATGAGCCCGACGGCGCGGTCCTCGCCGACTTCCTCGAGACATCAGCGGTGTCCAGGGACCTGCGCCAGCACCACGAATCGCTAGTCCGGCTGCACGACGTTTACAAGGAGATCACCGCGCCATTCGGTCCGTACGCGCACGACACGCTGGTCGCCTCCACGAGCGGGATCTCAAGCGGCAGCGCTGCGGACGACAGCCACTACGCATCGATCGAGAACCAGATCGCTTCTTTGACCTCCGCCCGTGACGCCCTGGCGGGGCAGATGCGGACGGCGCTCACCGTCGCGGCCTTCGGCGGCGGACAGGATGCGAGTGAGCAGGACCTGAAGGGCATGATCGACCAGGGCCGCACGCTGCTCGCAGCGGCGTCAGCCCTCGCGGCGAGCGCATAACAGCTACAAGATCCGATGGAGGGCCGGGCAGCGCTCGGCCCTCTCCACCCTAGACTCCACCATTGATGGGGCCTCGCTATTTCGTGTTGCTGAGTGCGGTGGTGACGCTTTTCGTGCCTGGGCCGCCGGGAGTGCCAACCGGCGAGTGGCCACCGCAAGCCGCGCCCGTCGCCGCGGCGACGGCGGATTACTTCCAGTACCCGCTGCCGACCTGGGAGCCCCACTGCCTCGGCTTCGGCAGCGAGTGGCGATTGTGCGACGGCACGATGCTGCGGGCCTGCGCCTCCGGCGCGGTGTGGCAGCACACCGGCGTCGACATCAAGACAGGCATCCAGCCGGTAATGGCCGCCGCGGATGGGGTCATCGCCGGCTACATCGTCGACCCGACCTTTCGGGGTGGCGTGCTCATCCGCCACTCGACGAGTGCGGGCATCGTGCTCACCCAGTACTGGCACGTCTGGCCGCGGCCCGGATTTGGCGTGGGTACGCCGGTAACGCGAGGCCAGGTGTTCGCCGACGTCGCCGACATGGGCGCGCAGACCCATCTGCACTTCGCCGTGTTCAATGGCGACTACGAACCGCACGCCTGGAACGGTGCGCTACCTCCCACCTCTTGCTCAGGCTTCCCGGCGTTTCCCTACCGCTTCGTCGATCCGAATGCCTTCATCCAGGCGCACCTACCGTTCGTGGTGATCCACAGCCGGAAGTGCCGGGCGGCGGTGGACGAGTAGGGTGGTAAACGCTTAGGGATCGCCCCCACCCGGCGCTTCCCCACCCGGGCGCCGCAAGCGGCGCCCGACCTCCCCGGCAAGCGGGGAGGTGAAAGCCCGAACGGAGCAGGTACCTAAAAGACAGGTACCGAAACGGGCTGATTTCAGGTGTTTTCCGCCTTATGACGGGTATGCCCTGATTCTTAATCTGCCCTCAACGGCTCAGCCAATAGCGAGCCGAATAAAACGGAGAGGGACAACGGAAATGGAAGCCAGGACAGCGTTTCGCGGAACAGGGATCTCGAAGCTTTTCGTCGCAGCGGCTTTGGTCGTCGTCGCGTTGGGTTTGGGAGTCATGGGAGCTTACGTCGCCAAGAGCATCAGCGCTCCGGCAGCCACCCAGACCCACATCGTCCAGGGTCTAGGCGGGGCGGCGCAGGACAACCTGGCGCACCGCAGCGGCGCGCAGTTCGTGGATGGCAACGCGGCCTCCGCGGGCCCGGCGGCCGTCGGACCTGACGACCGGCCGAGCAACAACATCCTCTCGCCGGCGTACCACCAGACCGACGTTCGTGGCGTCATCCAGGTCGGCAGCCAGAGCTTCCTCGGGCCGGACGCCCTGGAGCGCAACAGCCAGCTGACGGCCGGCATGCGAACCACCAAGGCAAACGGCTACATCTAGACGTGCTTTCCGCCGCCCGTATTCCCCTCGGGCGCGGCCCGTTGAGAGAGGGATCCCCCCAGATCCCTCTCTCTTTCTTTATGAGAGGGAACCGGCTCGGTTCCCTCTCATCGCGGCGCTCAACGGCCGTCGACCAGGTGATTTGCTTTGAGTCACGGACGCGGCCGGATTCGCGCCGCTGCTCTCCCTCCCGGGATGGGATGGATTGAGTTGTCACTCCCCGCAACGCCAGCGGCCGGAGCGACGCATGGGGACGGCCGGAGTGAATCCGGCCTACAGGCCACATCCGAGATTTGTGAGGTGAAAGCTGTCATGGACGTGTGCGTGCAGGTGGGCCAAGATAGGCCGATGGACAGAGTGGCTGTCCGGGGCAAGCACGCTGCCGCTGCCCCGACCAATCTGCCTCACCACCTCACCAGCTTCGTGGGACGCGAGGCTGAGCTTCGCTCGCTCAAGGGCCTGCTGAGAACGGCGCGAATGGTCACGCTCAGCGGGACCGGCGGCGCCGGCAAGAGCCGGCTGGCCGCCGAGATCGCGCGGGCCAATCTCAACCTGTGGCCGGACGGCGCGTGGTGGGTTGAGCTGGCCACGGCAGAGGACGTGCCCGGCGCGGTCGTCGCCACCCTCGAGCTGCCCGGCCAGGGGTCGGCCCAGGACGTCGTCTCGTCATGGCTGGCCGCGAGACGGGCGCTCCTGATCCTCGATAACTGCGAACAGCTGGTGGCCGAGTGCGCCGCCTTCTGCCACGCGGCGCTCGAGCGCTGCCCCCAGCTCACCATCATCACCACCAGCCGCGAACCTCTCGGCGTGCCGGGCGAGGTGCGCTGGCCGGTCACATCGCTTCGCGATCCTGATGCGCTGCACCTGTTCGAAGCGCGCGCGCGGCTGGTCTCGCCGGACTTCAAGGTCGGGCCGCCGAATCTCGCACCGGTGACCCAGATCTGTGAGCGGCTCGACCGGCTGCCCCTCGCCATCGAGATGGCGGCGGCGCGGCTTGACGTGATGACGGAGAGCGAGCTGTTGAGCAATCTCAACGATCGCTTCCGGCTCCTGACCTCCGGCACGCGAACCGCGCCCGAGCGGCAGCAGACCATGGCCGCCACGATCGACTGGAGCCACCGCCTGCTGACGGACGACCAAGCGCGGCTGTTCCGGCGCTTGTCCGTCTTCCAGAGTGGCTTCACGCCGGACGGCGTCCAGGCCGTATGCACGGATGGAGGCGACGCGAACCTGATGGGTCTGATGAGCAGCCTCGTGCAGAAGTCCATGGTGGTGGCCGATCGGCTCGACGATGGCAGCACGCGCTACCGGCTGCTCGAGTCCCACCGCGACTACGCCCTCGATCGCCTGCGCGACGCGGGCGAGCTCGAACCCATCAACAAGCGTCACTACGAGTACTTTTTGGCCTGCCTCGCGACCCGCACGATCTCGTGGACCGCGCCGAAGGCCGAGGGACCGGCACCGGGAATCGCGGGACAGAGATGGAAGGCGCGCGAATCAGCGAACCTCTGGGCCGCCCTGATCTGGGCGCGAGAGCACACCGATGACGCGGGCCTGAGCCTCGCCCTCGAGGTGGCCGATTTCGAGTTCACGGACCACACCCGCGCGAGGACCCTGCTGCTCGACCTGCTGGCTCGTTCGCCTGCAGCAGTAGCCCTTCAGGCGAGGGCATTCAACGTCGCGGCGCGACTGGTGTCGCGGCAGGGCGACTACGACACGGGCCGGTCCCTCGCCGACACGAGCGTGACCCTGGCCCGCGAGCTGGGAGATCCGGAGCTCGTGGCCTTCATCGTCAACGGCGCCGGGATGGTGTATCACGCGCGACGCGATCTCGAGACCGCAGCGCGCATGTACGACGAGGCGCTTTCGCTGTTGAAAGATTCCAGCAACAGGCGTTTGGCGGTCGAGGTCAAGAACTCACTTGGCGTGCTTGCGGTCGAGCGCGGTGACCACGCAGTAGCGCTCGAGATCCTGACCGAGTGTGTCGCTCACAGCAGGTCCGAAGGCGATCAACCCACGATGGCGCGCCACCTGGAGAGCCTCGCCAACGCCCAGCTCGGGCTCGGTGATGTCGAAGCGGCCGCCGCCAGCTGGACCGAATCACTATCGATCTATCGCGACCTCAACGATCCGTTCGGGACGATCTGGTGCCTGGGCGGCCTGGCCCTGGTGGCGGCCGCGCGTGGGGACCACGAACGAGCGCTTCGCCTGGCCGCGGTCGCCGATCGGATGTCGCGCGAGTGGTCGTTGAGCACGGGCTCTTTCAGGCAAAGCCAGCTCGACGAGGCGACCCGGAATGCCCGGGCCAAGCTGGGCCCTCGCAAGAGCAGCGGCGTGTGGAGCGACGGAGAGACCATGAACACGGCGCTGGCTCTGGAGTACGCGTTGGGCGACTCTAAAAGTGACGCCGTCGTCGACGCCGGTCCGCTGAGCCGCCGCGAACAGGAAGTCGCGGCGATGGTGGCCGCCGGCATGACCAACCGCCAGATCGCCGACCGGCTGTTCATCGCCGAACGGACGGCCGAGGGCCACGTCGAACGGATCCGGAACAAGCTCGGCTTCCGCTCCAGAACAGAGGTCGCGACATGGGCCGTCAAGCGCGGCCTCGGCCCACGCGAGCTTGACAAGCCCCCATCCACGAGTACTGTCTGACCGGGAAGCACGTTCACGAAGCACGTTCATAGGAGGGGTCTATATGAGTCCGAGCTGGCAACCAGATGATTCATTTCTCGACATCGAGAACGGTGAGATAAAGGGGGTACGGCGGGTCAAGGACGCTCTCCAGAGGCATGGTCGTCACTTGGGAGAGGGGATTGTCACCTCCAAAGACAGGGACATTGACCAGGTCCGCAAGGAGCTCCTGCATGAGCACACGGCTCCGGGGTTCCAGCAGTGGCAGCTGCCGGTCGCACTTGGCCCAAATCGGGACGTGCTCGCCTTCATGACCGTCGCCGAGCCCAACGCAGTGGTACCGGAGCATGCGCACGGTGTCGAGCTTTTTCGGATGGTGATTTCGGGTTCGATGTTCTTCAACAACACAGAGCTGAAAGCGGGCGATTGGATGGTGGTACCGAAAGGCGTCTCTTATTCGTTGAAGGCCGCCAGCAACCCCGGTTACATCTCCTACCACCTGTACTGGTAAGCCGGAGTGATGAGCGGAAACCTTGGGGGGTTTCCGCTCATGGACCGCAGAGCTTAGTTGGGCGAGTGTTGCTCGAGCAGCTCGGAGATGGAACCTGCGAACTTCGCCAGGCGTTTGTGGACTTCGATCACCTCGTCTGAGCTGATCGGGTCAATCGGATCGACGTCCGTCTGGTGCTCGGTCCACTCCGTGCCGCACTCGCACCGGTGGAACAGGTAGCGATCCGAGTGGGAGCGGTAGATATAGACGGACGCGTCCCTCTTGGGCCGTCCGCAGGCACATTTGCCCCTGTCTGGTTCCAACTTCGACTTTTGCAATGACGTGTTCCTCGATCTCTATAACGGACCAGAATCCAGTTTCGTGCCATGGTACACGCGGGGCACTCGGATTGGAACCGTCAAAAGAGTGTAAAAGGCGGCCCCGAGTATTCAGGGGTGCCGCGCTAGCTTGGGGGTTTCCCCTCTCCCCTTGGGGAGAGGGCTAGGGTGAGGGGGCGGAGTTCAGTTCACCGAGCAGGCCGTCCAGGTTCCTCAACCGCTCGGTGCGGGCGGCGTGCTCGAGCGTCTGGTACTGCGACAGGACGTCGACGAAGCCTTCGCCCACGTCGTAGCCGTGCTTTTTCAGCAGCTCGCGACCCCTGTCGCCGAGCGTCTCGACCACCTCTCGCACCTTGCTCGCGGGCCCGAACGTGTGAACGGCGGACTCAGGCACTGGGCGGCGGCTCCAGCTTGCGGACGACCACGCGATGCCCGTGCCAGTGGTCCGGAACGCCCGCTGGCTCATCGCCCATGTAGCTGAGCTCCAGACACCACACGCCTTCGACCTGGATCGGCGCGACGGACAGTTTGGTCTTCGGGTTCTTGCGCTGGAGCGTCTGGATGAGGGCCACGCCATAGAGGACGAGAGCGCCGGGCAGGCTGATCGTGTTGATCCGGCCGCCTTCGCTGGAGCCGTCTACGCCGGACGTGAGTGAACCGAGCGCGTGGACCATCGGACCTAGGTTAGCGGTCGGCGATTCTTCAGCGCGGCGAGGATCGCGTCGACCGTGGCCTGGTAGCCGAGGCGTCCGGTGTCGAGCACCATGTCGTAGTGGCCGGCCACGTTGCGGTCGTGGCCGTAGACCTGCTTGATATACGCGGTCCAGTTCTCGTCGGTCTGCTTCAGGCGGCGCATCGCCTCGTCCTCGGAGGCAATGTCGTAGCGGGCCATGATCGCCTTCACCCTCACCGATTTGGCCGCGCCGAGAAAGACGTGAAGCGCGCCGGGGAAGTCGCGAAGCAGATAGAAGCCGCCCCGCCCGACGATCACGACGTCGCCCTCTCGCGCCGCCTCCTCGATCACGTGCTGCGTGATCTGCAGCACGGCTTTTCGCGTGTCGAAGGCGGGGTCGGCGTTGGGCGGGCTCCAGGCGGTCACCTCGGGCGGGATCAGCGGCTCGGAGCTGGCGGAGCCGAGCGCAACGAGGAGCCGCGCGAGTAGGGAGCCGGCCTGCTCGTCCTCGGCCTCGACCTCCTCCTTAGGGAGCTGGAGCCGCTGCGCGACCTCGTCGATGATCCGCGACTCGAGGACGTCGATCTTCAGCGCGCGGGCGAGCATCTCGCCGACGGTTTTGCCCCCCGCCCCGAACTGGCGGCCAATCGTGATGACCGGCATTTGCCCTCAAATCTACTTCACCAGGTCGGCTGGTAGCGCTGCGGCAATTGAGAGGCCGTGCCGTCTGCGCGAACGATTGTGATGTCGGCCAGCCGATCGTCGACCTTTGGGTTCCTTAGCGCGAGAGTGAAGTCACGACCGCCAGGCTGAGCCACAACAGTGCCGAACATGTCGGGGCCGTCATAACGCCAGAGGGTTTGGCCCGATGCGAGGTCGATCACCGCCAGCTGGGTTGGCAGTCCGCCAACCCACGGCGTTGTGGTGACCAGGACCAGCGAATCATCGCTGTTGAAAGCCAATACCCCCATCGAGGGATCCAGAGTGGCGACAACAGACCGGTCTGAAACGCGCCGGATGATGGTGGATGGTGCTAATGGACCCAGAAGTTGGCCCGTAGATTTGCTCGAGTTTTCAGCGATGAAGGCGCTGTCACGGCTCGCGATCATGTTCGCCAGCCCGGCTGTATTTGAATACGTGTTGTGGAACAGGACGTTGCCGTTTGACGTTCGAACAACCCACAGCTCAGAGGGCCACGAGACCGTGGTGCGCACCAGGATCGCCTGGTCGTTGCGGAAGCTGCACGACGCAAGCCTGATACCGGTCTGGCCGCCGGCGTTCGGTTCGCGAGCGATGACAGCGACCTGCTTTACCGCTTCGCCAGGCAATTGAGTGCTGAACTTCCACTCAAGTGTCAGCTGGTCAAGCGACACGTCGCACATGTGCCGGTTGTCATCAGCCCACATGGGGCTGTACCCCGTAACTGCGGCCGGCCCTGGAATGGACTGTGCGAGACGGTCGAAAAAGGTTCCCCCGCCGCCCTTTCCGTCTCCGCCCACCACGAACAGTTGGCCATCAGGCGCCGACGCCGCATTGTTCACATTGAACATCACTGTGCCGCGCGGCACGCCCGACCAATCAAAACCAATGAGCCACGAGGGGTTCTTCGGGTCGTGCACGTACAGCAGGTTGACGTCGGCAGGGGGCTGCCCGTAGTCCAGGGCGACCGGGGAGATGTGCGGGCCGCCCGTCTCACCCGCTCGGAGAGCGAACCGAGTCGACATCAGGCCCGCGACGACCAGGATGCCGAGGATCACCGTGGCGGCCACCGCCAGCCGCTGGCGATTGGGCGCGGTCACTGCGTGACCGCTTCGACGACATACCGGCGGTTCCTGAATATCACCCTTGCCAATAGATACGCGGGCGGGGGTGAATTGGTTTCAAACCCGGGTACGTCGACTCCGAACCACCAGTGCCCGGGTTACCCAGGTCAGCGCTGCGGCGAGGGCGGCCGCGAGCACCACCGTGGGCGTTAGGTTGACGCGCCCGGAAAAGTGGCCGTCGGTCGTGGTCACCGAAGCGAGCACGACGTTCCCCACCGCCAGCGAGCCGTTCGCGGACGCCTCGGCCAGCGCCACCTCGATAAAGTTCACCGCCGTGAAGACGGCCAGGAACAGACCCATGGCGACAGCGCCCCAAGTCACCACCGATTCGAAGCCGCGTGGATCAAGCCCGCGGGGACGCCGCGCCGGCCCTCGCATTCCGGGGCCCGGCCAGGCGATCATCGCCGGTTCATCGGTGTCCTCAAACGACGCCGTACGCGGAGTCTGGAGGATGACAGCGATGAGCCACAGGTCCCCGACCGCGCCGGTGGTGTTGAAGGCGAACGCCAGCATCGCAGGTACGACC
>JBGQGS010000105.1:0-8343 GCA_041497555.1 Candidatus Dormibacteraceae bacterium
AGAAAAAGGACCGCTCACGTGGAGCGGTCCTCTACGAAAGCCTGATTACGTACTTTTGCCGATCCTGTAGATCTTGGTGCCGCAGTGGGGGCAAGTGCCCACCGTTGCCGGCTTGCCGTTCTTCATCGTGATCGGCTGAGGGTCTTTCATCTCGACCTTCTTCTTGTCTTTCAAACAGTAGCCTTCCATCATTCACCATCCCAATCAAGTCGTGATCCGAAATGAGAAGGACAGCTCACGTGGAGCGGCCCTCTTGTCGACGTCGCGTTATACAGCCTTGCCGATCTTGTAGATCTTGGTGCCGCAGTTGGGGCACGTACCAACTGTTGCCGGCTTTCCGTTCTTCATCGTGATCGGCTGAGGGTCTTTCATTTCGACCTTCTTCTTGTCCTTCAAGCAGTAGCCTTCCAAGTAGTCACCGTCCTTATACGAGATTCTGTTCGGGGGCGGACCTGCCCATTCTAGGGGTGGGTCTTCGCCCAATACAACCCCAATTCAAACTGAATTCGGCGACCGAGGCCTCAAAGTGGTTCAAAAGCAGCCCCGAACGGCCCCTCAAATGCTTGCTTCGCAGACTCGCCGAAGAGCACGAATCGCACCTCTTCGGGCTCCCATCCGCTGCTCAACGCAGCTCGAAGACAGCCCGCCATCACGCGCGCGCACTCCTCCATCTGAAACCCAGCGATGCCAGTGCCCACCGCGGGAATGGCGATGGTACGCACACCATGCGCGCGCGCCAAACGAAACACGTGCTCCATCGACGACCTGAGCGCATGCGTGGTCGTGCGTCCTCCGAGCCCCATGCTGGCCGCGTGGATCACGTGGTGCGCCGGCAGCTCGCCCGCACCCGTGATGGCGGCCTCGCCAACTCTGACCGGCCCATGCGCGTCGCATTCCCGCTGGATCGCTGCTCCGCCGCGCCTGCGTATCGCTCCTGCCACACCAGCTCCAAGGACGAGATCGTTGTTGGCCGCGTTGACGATTGCGTCGACATCCTGCTCGACGAGATCGCCGTTGATGATCACGATTCGCGGCGCAGGCATTCCTCGACCTCAGCCACCCGCGCGTCCAATTCCTCGCGTGTGGCTCTTGCGATGCCTTTGACACCAATCGATGAAATGGTGATGGACGCGCACGCCGCCCCCCACACAAGTGCATCCTGCAGGCCACTGCGCAGGCCGCCCGTGCTGAGCCAGCGCGCGAGCATACCCCCTGCCAACGCATCGCCTGCACCGGTCGTGTCCACAACCGGCCGGTCGGTGACAGCAGGGACCCGCACAACCTGGTCCTCCATGTAGGCGACAACGCCGAGCACTCCTCCCTTCAGGACGAGCCCTTGCAGCCACCACTGCCGGCGGAAATCGTCCGGGTCCTTGCCCCCGAGCGCGGTGAATTCCTCCTGGTTGCAGAAGAACCAACCCGCCCTACCCAGGACGTCCCTTGCTTCAGGAGGTCGGGCCTGCACGTAAGACAGCATGGAGTCGGCGGCGAGGAGCTCAACACCGCCCAGCATCTTCATGATCTGGGCCTGGCGGTCTGGCCGCATCGAGCCAACAAACGCCCAGCCCTTGAAGTCCGCGGGCAGGGTCGGCGCCCAACTGTCGTAGATGCTGTCGCTGCTGCCGAGATCGATGTTGCGCCCGTGCTCCTGATGCGCCCTCCATCGATACGTGGGAGCCTTGAGGATCTGAAGCTGATCGATGTCGATGGGACGGCCGCTGAACGCCTGGGCAACGCGTTTGGCCCCGTCGACTCCGACTGGAGCGACAACCTTGACCGGAACGGTCAAGCTCGCCGCAAGCGCGAAGTACACGGCTGAACCCCCGAGCGTTTCTTCAACCTTCCCGAACGGACCATCGCGCGTGTCCAGGGCCACCGAACCCGCGACGAGAAGTTCTGGTCGCTTGTCAGGCACGGCGGCCTGTACCGCTGCTCGTCGTGACGACGTGGCGGGCATGCCGGAGCTTATCCAGGAAGTCCTGCGGGTTCGTGTAGTCCTCGATCTCCATCCAGCTGCGTCCCAGCTCGTACGCAGCATGCGCGTCCGAGCCTGTTGCGTGGACTTTCCCAAGGTCGCTCGCGAGGCGCGCCGCAGCCTGGTTTGTGGCCGGCTCGCACCATGCGTTGTACGTCTCGATGATGTCTATCCGGTCCGCCAGCTCGACGATGCGCTCGGCGCTGAAGTGAGCCCGATGGCGGTCCAGCGGGTGCGGCATATAGGTGAGCCCGCCCATACCGTGAATGAGGTCCATCACTTCCTCCGGCCGCAAGAATGGCGGGAGGCGGCTTGTGATGAACAATCCGATCACCTCGCCCTCCCTGGTCTTAGCCTCTTCGCCGACAATAGCAAGGTCGGGCGCCATCTCTGCCAGAACACGCGCTCCTTCCATGGTGTTGTGGTCGGTCAATGCGATGCGGTCCAGGCCGCACTCGGCGCACCGCTGAATCAACTCCTCGAGCGAGCTCTGGCCGTCATGCGAGTAGAGCGAGTGAAGGTGTAGGTCGACCCGCACCTGGCCTTCCGCTACAGGGTCGCGGCTTCTCTGAGCATTCGCTCGCGCGCGCGAGCAAACAGCGGGATCACCTCTGCCGGACCGCGGTTCTTGCACGCCTGCGCCATGAGCGCGGCCTGCGCGTCGTAGATGATCTCCATCACCTGCTCAGGTCGCCGCTCGCGGCCGAGGCGTCCAGGTAGTTCCGGATGTGCGTGCCGAAGCACCATCGTCAGCCTGGCGACCAACCAGCCAGGCACGATGCGAATTTCCTGGACGAGGCATTCCTCGACCCAGAAGAGCAACTCGTCTGACTCTTGAAGCAAACGGCGTGGTGTCATCGCGCGCTGCCTCCTGCGATACCAGCGCAGATCACGCTGCTGCTCTTCAATCGTCTCTTGAAGCATGACTTGCAGCCCACTATATCAGCGGCCTGCGGCAGTTCTGACTCTTGACGGGTAACACAATGTTCGCCATCCGCCGGCGGCCGGCACGAGATGGACTTGTCGATCGAACGTCCACTCTCGCCATTGCTGGCGAACTCGATAACGCATCACCATCCGCGCCACGTTGCTGTATGTGCGTTGGTGTGCTTGATCGGTCCAACCTTCGAGCACTTTGACGCTGACGACCTGCATGTCGAGCAGTTCGATGTCGTCATCGAGTCGGGGCATGTCCCTCATAAAGGCGTCACGCCCTCCCCATGCGCGCTGCGCATCTTCCGCAAGCATCTCCCACATCTCGTCGAACCGCCCCTCCGCGTGCAGTCTCATGAATCTCATCTCGAACGTCTCCGGCGCGATCGATGTGGGTGGCGGCGGCCGCACCGGTTCGAGCTGTGGCGGCAGTGCCGCGATCGCGCCGGCCATCCCGGTTCCGATCGAGGCGCTGACGAACCTCCCGAAGTCATCGGCCGGCCACGTCGTGAACTGCCCCGCGACGCGCGTCAGCACCGATTCAGCGGCCTGCCAGCGGCGGATTCGGCGAAGGAACCTATTGACGATTGACGCTAGATGTTGTGTGATGTCCACAGACTGTATACAGAATGTGGATAACTCGCAACCCCTGGAGCTCTTCCTCGTGCCGCCGAAGCCGGCGGGCAGGAACTCGGCATCACCGAGCTGGGTGCGGTCATTCGCGCAGGTGGGAAGGCATCTGGATCATCACGATCCGCAGGCCGCGCGCGCGCAGGGCGCATCTCACCAGTCGAGCTCAGCCTTGATCCGGATCGGCGTCTCGGCCTGGAGGGTGGCGCCCAGGCCTCAGCCCGCGGTCATGCGTCGCACGATCGCCGCCACCTCGTCGAGCGGCACTCCCACCGGGCAGGCGGATGCCGCGGCTTCGAAATCCGGCTCATCTCCGGCGATGTCGGAGGATGCCTCGCCCAGGCGCGCGTAGAGGCGCATGTAGGAAGTCGCCAGGTCGGGCAGCCGCGTCTTGCCCATCCGACCTGCCGCAAGCGCGCACAAACCGCAGTTGATACAGCCGACGAGATGCGGATGTCGCTCGCGCTCTGAGGGCTGCAATGCGCGAATGCCTTCAGGCATGTAAGTCTCGAGGAGGGCTTCGAGTTGCGAGCGCGGGCGCGTTATCCGCCTCCGAGCAAGGTGTAGTCCGTAAGCCCAGGCGAGCTTGGCGAGCGAGTCGGCGCGTCCCATTATTGGTTCAACAGTCCGCGCATCGAGCCTTGCGCAAGCTCTTCTTGCGCCCACCCCGCGTAACCCAAAACAGGCGCACGGCCCAACCACGCGCCGAGCACGAATTCACGTGCTGCATCGAATCGCTGCGAGGCGCTCCACCCGAGCTCAGCACCGATCACCTCCGCAGCCCGCACCACGCAAGCGGCGCCCGCGCAAGGGCCCGCCGCCAGTCCGACTCGTCGAAAGGCATCGGCAAGTGAGCGCACCTGCTCGTGGCGCGCGGCGTGAGCGAGCTCCGCCTCCGTCATGGGCTCGCATCGACAGACGAGCCTCCCGCCGCGCGTACCGTCCAGGACGTTCTCCGACCGGGAGCCATGCCGGCTCTGCAGCTTGATCGCGGCCAGCACCGGGATGCCGCAGCGGCGGGCGAGCTCGGCAGGTGGTTCCATGTCGGATTCGTTGCCGGGTAGCGGAGTGGTCGCTGTCGTGCACGGGGCCTGGTGGCCGAGCTTGCGGCAGACGGCGTCGGACGTCTCCTCCGCCATCAGTCGATACATCGACAGTTTGCCGCCGGCGATCGTCACGAAACCTTCGACGCCTTCGGCGGCATGGTCGATGACCTCATATCGTCGCGAAAGCTCGTCCTCGTAGCGCCGCCACTTGAACAGCGTCGGGCGCACGCCCGTTGTCGCCCGGACCGGCCGGTACGCCTTGATCGAAGGGAAGACGCGCTCGAACGCCTGGAGGAGGTAGTCGACCTCGTCCTCGAGCACGTCCACCGAGTCGAGATCGCCATAAAAGTCGTCGTCGGTGGTGCCCAGCAGGGTGAATCCACCGTGCGACACCATCAGCAGGTCGCGGCCGTCGATCGACTCGGCGCTGATCGAGAAGTTCGATATCCGATGCGGATAGACGATGTGGATGCCCTTGGCGGGCCGCAGTTGCACAGCCAGCCCGGCCATGCCGCTGACCTCCGGTGACCACGGCCCGGTGGCGTTGACGATGACGCGAGCGCGTGCTTCCGACATCGTTCCATCTGAGGCGCGGTAGCGCACTCCGATCACCTTGCCCTCGTCGCGAACGAGGTCGACGACCTTGGTGTGGTTCAACGCGCGCGCCCCGTGGGCCACGGCATCCTCGACGTTCGCGTAGACAAGCCGATGTGGGTCGACGCCCCACTCTTCCATCGTCACCGCGCCGATCACGTCGGGTGAAAGCCCGGGCTCGGCCTGTCGCGCCTCCGCTGCCGTGAGGCGCTTATGCGGGTGGGCTTTCTTGAGCGGCTGGAAGCGGTCGTAGACCTCCATCGCCGTCTCCATGCGCTCGATGTTGTTCCGGTCGTGGGGAAGCACCGGGATGATGAAGACGACCCGGTACACGAGGTTGCGCGCGATCGACACGATGTAGCCCGCGTCCTGGGTGGAAAGGCGCGTGGTGTCCCAGTCGAACTCGAGGTAGCGAGGTCCGCCGTGGATCATCCAGCTGGATCCGCCACTGGTCCCGCCGCCCCAGTCACCCTTCTCCAGCAGCAGCACGGAAAGGCCCCGCAGCGACAAATCGCGCGCGACACCCGCCCCGGTCACACCTCCGCCGATCACGCAGACGTCGTGGGCGCTTGGAGGACTCACCCGGTAGCTTCGTGCTGTTTCTGGAACTCTTCGATGATCGCCTTGGCCAAATGCTGGGGCATCTCGTCGTAGTGCGAGAACTTCTTCTGGAAGGTGCCCCGTCCTTGCGTGATCGAGCGCAGGTCGAGGGCGAAGCGCAGCATCTCGTGCTCAGGGACCGTGGCGTGGACCTTCTCATAGCCATCGTCCGGTTCGGTACCGAGGATCTTGCCGCGACGCCCGTTGATGTCGGACATGATGGCGCCAAGGTTCTTCTCGGGGACGCGGATGTCGGCCTCGACGACTGGCTCCAGCAGCACCGGACCCGCGTCCAACGCTCCCTTGCGGATGGCCATCGAGCCCGCGATCTGGAAGGCCATGTCATTGGAGTCGACCTGGTGGTACTTACCATCCACGAGCGTCACCCTTACGTCGACCATCGGGTATCCCGCGACCACTCCTTTAGCCATGTTGTCGACGATCCCTTTCTGCACGGAGGCCCGAAAGTTCTGCGGGATGGCGCCGCCGAAGATCTTGTCCTCCCACACGAAGCCTTCGCCTCGCTTGGTCGGAGCGACCTCGATGACACAGATCCCGTACTGGCCGTGGCCTCCCGACTGCTTGACATGCCGGCCCTCGGCGCGGCTGTGGCTCGAGACCGTTTCGCGGTAGGCCACGCGTGGGACCTGGGTTGTCGCCTCCACTCCGTATTTGCGCTTCAGCTTGTCGAGCGTGACGTCAAGGTGGACGTCACCCAGCCCCGCGATGACAAGCTGCTTGGTCTCCTCCATGCGTTCCACGTGCAGCGTCGGGTCCTCTTCGCTCAGCCGCGCCAGGCCGCTCGAGATCTTTTCCTCGTCCCCCCGGGCCTTCGGCGTGATCGCCAGGCTGTATGCAGGTCCGGGTAGGTCCAGAGGCGGGAGCGGCCCGCCATCTTTCACGCCCAGAGTGTCGCCCGTGAGCGTGTGGGCAAGCTTGGTCGCCCCGCCGATGTCGCCGGCCCGCACCTCCGTGGTGGCCACGTGCTCCCTGCCGCGTGGAAAGAAGATCTGCGCGAGCCTTTCCTCGCCGCCGCGGGTCAAGTTGGGCAGGTGCGCGTCGGCCTTGATCGTGCCCGACACGACCTTGAAGTAGCTGACTCGGCCGAACTGGTCGCCACCCGTGCTGAACACGAAGGCCTTCGCGGGTTTGTCGGGTTCGACCTCGGGCGGCGGCATCAGCTCGGCGATCGTGGACATCAGCGTGCGCACGCCCAGGAGCTTGGTCGCGGAGCAGCAAACCACCGGCGCGACCTTCCCGGCGAGGATGCCCTCGCGCAGGCCGCGCCGGATCTCTTCCTCGCTCAAGGTGCCGGCATCGAGGTACTTCTCGAGCAGTGAGTCGTCGCTCTCGGCGGCGGCCTCGATCAGCTGGCCCCGGTACTGCTCGACCAGCTTCTGCATGTCGTCCGGGATCGGAACCTCATTGCCCTTGCCGTCTGGCGTCGTCACGAAGGCTTTGAGGTGGAGCAGGTCGACGATGCCGCGGAAGTCCTGCTCGGAACCAATCGGTAGTTGCAGCGGAAATGGACGGGGTGACAGGTGCTCGCGCATCGCGCCGACCGCACCGTAGAAGTCCGAATTCTCCTTGTCCAGCTTGTTGACCACGACGATCCGCGGCTTGTTGGTGCGATTGCACTGCTCCCACGCGACCTCCGTGCCGACGGCCAGCTGGGGGCTGGGCCCGACGACCACGACCGCGCCTTCTGCCACCCGCAGCCCGCTGAGCACCTGGCCCGCAAAGTCGAGGAACCCCGGTGCGTCAAGGATGTTGATCTTGAAACCGTTGTGCTCGGCGAAGCCCACCCCGAGGTTGATCGAGATCTTGCGCTTGTGTTCCTCGGGCTCGAAGTCCATCGTCGCGGTCGACTGGTCCGGCGCACCCATTCGCGCGATCGCGCCTGAGGCAAAGAGCATCGCCTCGGCGAGCATGGTCTTGCCATCATGCGAGTGGCCCAGCAGGACCACGTTCCTGATCTTGTCGGAAGCGAACTCAGTGGCCATCTAAAACCCCAGCACGCCGGGCCGCTGCAGGCACGAAGGACAAGTCTAAGGCGCGGTTGAGAGCGGGTTGGCTTGGGTATCATCAGATACCTATGGTGAAGAGGACGGCGTCCATCGAAGAGGTGCTGGCTGCGGTCGAGGCTGCCCGTGACAAGGTCATGGCCGACGAGGTGAAGTCGCTCACCAAGCTCGGCATTCCCAAGGCTATGGCGTATCAGATGATCGCCAGCAGGTTCCACCAGAAGGTGGGCAACCAGGAGGAGGCCGAGGCCGACCCGTTTGAGGGCAATGCCACTTCCTGGGAAGAAATCGGCTAAAGCCTCTCTGGCGGCGTGAATCGAGCCGGCCGGCTCGCCCGTCTCCTGCGGATCCTTTCCGCCGTCATCGCCGAGCCGGGGCTCAACCCTCTCGAGCTGGCGGAGCGGGCAGGGGTCTCCGAGCGGACCCTGCGGCGCGACCTCGTGCAGCTTCGCGGGCTTGGTTACGAAGTCGCTTACACGGGGGGCTATGAGGTGCAGGAGAACCTGAACCTCGAGGGCCGCGCCGGCCACCGTTCCTTAGG
>JBGQGS010000106.1:0-8154 GCA_041497555.1 Candidatus Dormibacteraceae bacterium
GAGGCGCCCGTGCATGCCGCCGCGCGCGGCAAGCATGTTGGTCGAAAGGGAGCCAAGCCATCGATCTCCCGCAATCCCACCGGCCACCGCGATATAAGCGCGAGCACCCGACCGCCGGCCCGCGAAGCTCAGCTCGTCGCCTTCGCTGAGGAACATGCCGGTCCACGTCGGTTCCGGCCGGCCGTTGACATGAGGATCGAGATCGGCTCCGGTGATCGCGACCAGGCAGGGTTGCAGGGCGACCAGCGCGGGTCCGCTCAGCGTGCATTCCAGCGTGGCCGCGCCCTCGTCGTTGCCGGCCAGCAGGTTGGCCGCCCTGTGCGCGAATCGATCCATCGCTCCGCCGGGAGGCACGCCGGCCGCGATGGCATTGGGCCGACCGAGGTCCTGCACGGTCGTGAAAAAGCCTGGCTCCTTGACCCGCAGCACCTCCCTCATGCGCGCGCAGCAAAGAACCTGACCCGGTCGCCCGCCCGGAAGAGGCACGGAGGATCGGAGTCGGGGAGGAAGAGCTTGACCGACGTCCGGCCAATGAGATGCCAGCCGCCGGGCGTCGCTAGCGGGTATATACCGGTCTGCCGCCCGGCGATGGCCACGGAGCCGGCGGGCACCTTCGTTCGCGGCACGTGGCGCCGAGGCAGCTCGAGCTCCTCAGGCAGCGGCCCGAGATACGCCCAGCCTGGCACAAACCCGACGAGAAAGACACGGTAGATCGGCCGCGCGTGGATCTCGGCGATCTGTGCCGGCGAAAGACCCAGCGTCGCGGCCACCGCCTCCAGGTCCGGTCCGTCATAAACGACGGGTATCCGGTGAAGCCGGCCCGGTTCGGCCATCCGAGGACGCTTCGAAGCGAGCCTCTTGATCGCGGCGGCGAGCGCGCCGTGCGTCGTCTGGTCGGGATCGAAGTGCACCGTCACGCTCGCGTAGCCGGCGATGGCCTGCCGCACGTCGCGCCGTTTCTTCAGCGCATCGGCCAGCGCGATCGCTCTCGTGTTGAGGGCGGTATCAAGGCGCGTTCCAAGCTCCGCGAGGAGTGCGGCGTCACCTAGCGGGTGAGTTCGCACCCTTGTCGTCGAGCGCGGCGCTGGCATGTGCACTCACAAGAATGGCGTAGAAGACGCCCGGCACGAGGCCTACGCAGAGCAGCCCGACGCACGCCAAGCCGACCGCCCATCCCGTGACCATGGCGGCGGCCGCGAGATTCCAGGTCGCGAAGTCGGATCTCACGCTCTTGATCGCCGCGGGAAGATCGAAGAGGTCCCTGGGCCTGCCAGTGCGCGCAAACCGAGCGGTCGCGTGCGGCATGTGAATCAGCAGGAGGAGTCCCCAAGGCAGCGCGAGGATGAGCGCGGCCACGACGTGGGCGTAGAGCTGCGAAAGCGGCGCGTCGGTCACGCGCCACAGACGCGCGTCGAGGAGTAACCCTGCGAGGGGATTGAGAACCAGAAGGAAGGGCGCGGTCAGCACCACCACGGCAAGCGACGTCCAGAAGCCATCGGACAGGAGCCGACTCGAGACGGCGCATCTTGGAGGTCCGGTCGTGGCGTCGACCTCCGCCGCGCGCGTGGCCGCGATGGCGTAGCCGAGGAGCGGGACGAAAGCGATCGGCACCAGCAGCACCATCAAGAGGCCGGGCAGCCACCTCGATCTCCATTCGCCCCGAAACGGCCACGAGAAGGATTCCGCGACCAGCTTCACTGCGCGTCTAGGCGGTTGCGGTTACCTTCGACCGGATGAAGGAGTCAATGCGCTCCGCCACCTTCTCCCAGCCCGGCTCGAGCATGAGGTCATGCGCCCCCGGGAAGGTCGCGAGCTCTGCGCCATAAGTCTTCGCGGTGGCGGCGACCTCAGCAGGGCTGATCGTCGAGTCCGCGTCGCCGCCGATCACCAGCAGAGGCGTACGCCGCACAACTTTTAGATTCGGGCGTACGAAGAAAAGCAGGTCGAGATAGACCAGGTACGCGTCGTCGGTCATCTTCGACTGGTACCGGTTGACGTCCTCCTCGGCGAGCTCACGGCCGAAGAACATCTCCCGCGCCCGCTCCGGGGTCTTGACAAGGCCGTAAAGGCTCCAGGTGAGGTTGGCCGCGAGCAGCCGCAGTGGGTGGCGGGCGCCGGTCCGAAGCGTCGCGCCCATGATCCCCGAGGGCGGGACGGAGGCGATAAGCACCGCGGCGGGCGCGGGGTGGTCTTCGAGGTATTTCTGAGTCACAAAGCCGCCCATCGAGTGGCCGACGATCACCGGCGGCGACGACATCTTCGCCGCTGCGTTGGCGACGTCCTCGACGTAATCCTTGATCCGTGTCGTGCGCAGCCCGCGAGCGTGACGCTGATCGTGCTTTCGGAGGGTGATGGCCTGCACTTCGTAACCGCGCTGTCGAAACCAGGGACCGAAATGCTCTTCCCAGCACCATGCCCCATGCCAGAGGCCGTGCACGAACAAAATCGGGCCCATTTCCATCCCGACTATATGCCGGGCAGGAGGGCTAGAGCAGCGACTCGATCGCTTCGATGAGCTTGGGGTCTTCCGGAACGACCTTCGGCCGGAATCTGCGCACCACCCGGCCGTCGCGGCCCACGAGAAACTTCTCGAAGTTCCAGGTCACGTTGCCCGCCTTTCCCGACTCGTCCGGGAACTCGCTGAGAATCGCGTATAGCGGGTGCTGCTTGCTGCCCTTGACGTCGAGCTTGGCAAACAGGGGAAATGTGACGCCGTACTTCAGGCTGCAGAACTTCTGGATCTGTTCGGCCGAGCCAGGCTCCTGGTTGAAGAACTGGTTGGACGGAAAGCCGAGCACCGTGAAACCGCGCTCCGAGTACCGGTCCTGCAGCGCCTGCAGGCCAGCGTATTGAGGGGTCAGCCCACAGCGCGACGCGACGTTGACGGCGAGGACGACCTTGCCCGCGTAGTCGGACAGCCGCGCGGGCTTGCCGTCGATTCGCGGCAGCTCGATCTCGTGGATCGATCGCACCTGTGTCTGAGCCACGTACAAGAGAAGCTGACCTGGTCCGCGGCTATTCCCTCTGCGACGCGAGCCTAACTAACGTTTCTTGACCTGGACCTCGACGCCGTCACCTGAGGAGCTGACCTCGACATCGCCGGCCCTCACTCGCAGGCCGTCGTCGACGCGAGTGGTGACGACCGAACCCTCGAAGACGAGCTCGGCGAATCGCCAATCCTTACCGTGGCGGCGCATGCGAACCAAGGCACCATCTGGGCTCCGCCACACGCCTTCGCCGGCAGGCCTGAAGCCCCTGGTGACCAGCTCGCCCAGCCGATCGGGAATCGCTTCGGGCGGCGCCTTGGGCGCGGGCCATGCGACGGGCTTCTCCGGTGCCGCCGGCCGCGTTGATTCATTGGGTGGTGGTTTGCGCAGGCGGGCCTGCTCAAGGGAGAGTCTCAGCAGCTCCGAACCTTCCTCCTGGGCGAAGAACGCGCCCGAGATCCGGCCCTGATCTTGAGATCGTCGCACGCAGATCGCGCAGTCAGCCTCGGCCTCGGCGGCTGAAAACGTGCCGGCGGCAAGCGTCTGGCCGCATAAGGTCGTGACCGGACCGCTGCGTGGAACTCGCGGAGTGAGGTGAATGCGCCCACCGGTCCTCCGCCTGACGGATTCGAGCTTGACCTTGTGGACGCCCATCGGGTCAATCATGGGCGTCCGAACGAATCTTGTTTACGAGCTCTTCTTGGCGGCCTGAAGTCGGAGGTTCGGCAGGGGCGTGAGGTTTGCCTCGACCTGGGCACGGAGGTGCTCAAAAGCCGGCGGCAGTGAAAGCCTCTCGCCGAGGTGCTCCTTCGGCTCGTCTGAAGCGAACCCCGGTCCCGTGGTGGCGATCTCGAACAGCACGCCGCTCGGCTCCCTGAAGTAGATCGAGCGGAAGTAGAAGCGATCGATCACGGGGGTCGGGCTGCCGCCGCCGGCGATCACGCGCTCCCGCCACCCTTCGTGGTCGGTCATGGTTGAAGACCACGCGACGTGGTGCACCGTGCCCGACCCGCTGAGGCCGCGTGCCTCGGGGGCGTCGTCATAGAGGTAGTAGGAGCCGCGCCAATCACCGCGCGACTCGTATGAGCTCGCCTGTGAGCTGCTGAAGCCGAGCGTCTCGGCGAGGAACTGGCGGCTGGCTTCGGGCCGGCGCGAATAGGCGCGAACGCCGGCAAAACCCTGGAGGGCGAACGGTTTGGGAATCTCGGAGTGCTCCGCGACAAGCGGGTGGTCGGGAGTGGGTTCTGCGGTCAGCTCAAGGCCCAGGCTCTCAGGGTCTTCGAAGCGAAGCCGATTGTCCTCGAGCGTGGATGCGATCCCTGCCGCCGCCAGCCTGCGGGCCCAGAACTCAAGCGCCTCGTGCGAGCCGACACGCATGGCGATCCGATGGATCATCCCCCCGCCGGCTCGTCCCCGGACCAGGCCCGGATACTCGAAGAAGGTGAGGTCGGCGCCCGGGCTGCCGTCTTCGTCAGCGTAGAAGAGGTGGTAGACGGCCGGGTTGTCCTGGTTGACCGTCTTCTTGACCAGCCGCAAGCCCATCACCCCGGCGTAGAAGCGGAGGTTCTGTGTCGCGTCGGCCGTGATGGCGCTGATGTGGTGGATTCCGTCGAGCTTATTCATCTGTATCGATTCCAACCCACCTGGCCCGGACTTTTGTTCCGGCCGTCAGCCGCGAGCTTCCCTGGATAATCGTTCGGGCATGCCGATCACGGTCGTGGGGCTCGACGGTGACGACACGCTGTGGCACAACGAGACCCGCTTCAACCTGACCCAGGCCGAGCTCCGAGACCTGCTGCGCCGCCACGTCCCCGAGGCCGACGTCGACGCCCACCTGGCCGAGGTCGAGATGAAGAACCTCGGCATGTATGGCTACGGCGTCAAAGCCTTCACGCTCTCGATGATCGAGACCGCGATCCAGGTTACCGAAGGACGGATTCCTGCCACCGACCTCGAGGTGATCCTCGGCTGGGGCAAGCGCATGCTCATGGAGCCGACCGAGCTCCTCGACGGCGTCGAGGTCGCGCTGCTAGAGCTGAGCGAGCGGTACGACCTCCTGCTGATCACCAAGGGCGACCTCTTCGACCAGGAGAGCAAGCTCGCGCGCTCGGAGCTCGCCGAGCTCTTTTTGGGCGTCGAGATCGTGAGCGAGAAGAACGTCAGCTCCTATCGAAGCATCCTGACGCGCCGAGGTATCAAGACGGATGAGTTCGTCATGGTCGGGAACTCACTCCGCTCCGATATCGTCCCAGTCCTCGAGCTGGGTGGTCGGGCGGTGCACATTCCCTACCAGGTGACCTGGCACCACGAGCATGTGCCGGAGGAATCGCTGCCTACAACCGGCTGGCACCGCCTGGAGAAGATCGGCGAATTGAGCCGGCTGCTGGCTGAGCTCTAGGCCGCCGGCCCGCCACCTCCCGTCATCAGCAGCCCGAGCCGCTCCTCCGGCGCGTCTGCTGGCTCGATGCTGACGATTTTGCCCTCATAGATGACCGCGATCCGATCGGACAGCGAACGGATCTCGTCAAGCTCGGCCGAGATGAGCAGCACGGCGGCGCCTTCGTCACGCTGGGCTACGAGGCGCCGGTGGATGAACTCGATCGCTCCGATGTCGACCCCTCGCGTCGGCTGAGCGGCCAGCAACACGCGCGGCCGGCTGGCCATCTCGCGGGCGACGATGATCTTCTGCTGATTGCCTCCGGACAGGTTGCGGGCGGCCGTCTCGATGCTCGGCGTACGGATGTCGAACTCCTTGACGAGGCGCCTGGCCCACGCCTTGATCGCGACCAGCCGCAGCACCAGCTCGTGCCACGAAAAGGCCGGGGTGCGCTGGCGTCCCAGGATCAGGTTGTCGGCGACCGAGTAACTGAGCACGAGGCCCGCACCGCGACGGTCCTCAGGAATGAAGGCGATGCCCGCGTCGCGCTCGGTGCGTGCGTCGAAGGTGGTGACGTCCTTGTCGCCGAGCAGGACGCGCCCGCCGGTGGCGCGCCGAGTCCCTGCGAGCACCTCGACGAGCTCGCTCTGTCCGTTGCCTTCCACACCGGCGATGCCCAGGATCTCGCCCTGACGCAGCTCAAAAGACACTCCCTTGAGCGCCGCCTCGCCACGGTCTGAGCTCGCGGTCAGGTTTTCGACTTTGAACGTTACGGCTCCGGGCTTGGCCGGCTTCTTGTCCACCCGCAGCAGGACCTCGCGGCCGACCATCAGGGTGGCGATCTCTTCTTCGTTCGTTTCCTTCGTGGTCAGGTGTCCGACTACCTTGCCGCGGCGCATGACCGTGATGCGGTCCGAGATCTCGAGCACCTCGCGCAGCTTGTGGCTGATGAAGATGATCGTCTTGCCTGTCTTGACCAGGTCTCTCAAGACGCCGAACAGCTCTTTGCTTTCTTGCGGAGTCAAAACACCGGTCGGCTCGTCGAGGATGAGAATGTTCGCGCCGCGATAGAGGACCTTCACGATCTCGGCGCGCTGCTGCAGGCCGACGGGGAGGTCGCCCATGCGCGCGTCGGGATCAAGCGCCAACCCGTACTTGAGGGTGAGCGCGGCGATCTCTTCACGAGCCTTGGCGCGGTCGTAGAAATCCGGACCGGTCACCGGCTCGCGACCGAGCATCACATTCTCGCCGACGGTGAAGACCGGGATGAGCATGAAGTGCTGGTGCACCATTCCGATGCCATGAGCGATGGCGTCGCGCGGCCCGCTGATGTTCGCTGGCTTGCCGTCGATCAGGATTTGGCCCTCGTCCAGGTGGATCAATCCGTAGAGGACGTTCATCAAAGTCGACTTGCCAGCCCCGTTTTCGCCGACCAGCGCATGGATCTCTCCTGTGCGCACGGCAAAATCGACCTTGTCGTTTGCGACAACGCCAGGAAACCTCTTGGTGATGCCTCGCATCTCGACGGCGTTCTCCGCAGGTGTCGCGCTCATTCCGACCCTGGGACATACGGAATGCCGTCGGCGGCCGGTGGGTTGCTGCGCCCGACAATGCCGGCCAGCACGATAAGCGTGAGGATGTAGGGGAGCATGCTCAGCAGATAGGGCGAGGCGTGGATGATCGAGTTGTTCGCGTAGATCGCCTCGCCGAGGCCGAAGATAAGGCAAGCGATAAAGGCCCCGAACGGCGTCCACTTGCCGAAGATCATGGCCGCCAGCGCGATGTACCCGCGGCCGCCGGTCATGTTCGGTACGAACGTGTTCGAGACGCCGATCGCCAGGAACGCGCCGGCGAGGCCGGAGAGCAGCCCGCTCGTGATGACCGCCCCATAGCGGATCACGTAGACGTTGATGCCTGCCGTGTCGGCTGCCTGCGGGTGCTCGCCGACCGCGCGGATGCGCAGCCCGAGTCGAGTCCTGAAGAGGACGATATGCACCAACACCAAGAGGATCAGCGCCGCATAGACGACGACGTTCTGCTGGAACAGCACCATGCCGAAGAACGGAATCTGGTCGAGCACTGGGACGTTTATGTTCGGGAGGAGCTCGCTCTGGACTGCGTGGCCGATGTCCTGGATGCCGTAGATCCGGTTGACCAGGAACACGGTTATTCCTGCCGCGAAGATGTTGATTGCGATCCCGCTGACGATCTGGTCCGCGCGGAAGCGGATCGACACCACCGCGTGAACCAGCGCCATGAGGCCGCCGGCGATGATGGCGACCCCGGTGGCCAGCCAGGGGTTGTGCCAGGCGAGGTCGGCGACGACGCCGAAGAAGGCGCCGGTGAGCATCATGCCTTCCATTGCGATGTTCACCACGCCGCTTCGCTCGGAGATGACCCCGCCGAGCGCCGGCAGGAGCAGCAGCACCGCGGCCGCCACGGCGGCCTGCCACAGATTGGCCGTGATGAGCAGGTGAAGGATGTCCGAGAGAGCGGTCACGTCGGCTTGATTCTTTCTCCATTGTTGGTTGCCGCCTCGGTCATGAGACCCGCGGTCGGCGTTTCGGGAGGCGGGGCTGCCGGCCCGCGGCGGAGCCCGGGAATCAGCTGCCTGATCGCGCCGAGGAAGTTGGCGGCGATGCTGAACAGAATCAAGGCCTGGAGCACCAACACCAGATTGCTCGAGATGCCCGCGTCGCTCTGCATCACCGATCCTCCCGCGTGAAGCGCTCCAAACAACAGAGACGCGAGCACGATGCCGAAAGCGCTCCCCAATCCCAGCAGGGCCAC
>JBGQGS010000107.1:0-7977 GCA_041497555.1 Candidatus Dormibacteraceae bacterium
AAGAGCCCCGCCGGCGCCGAGTGCGGTGTGGGACGTGGCGAGCGTTTGCGATCGGCCCGGCCAGTTTAGCGGGACGCGCACCCGCGCCGGATCTATTTGACCCGGCCGTTCGCCGCGACAGCGACCTTCTTGCAGGTCGCCGTGTCGATGTTGAGAATCGCGAGGATCACCATGAAAGCCTTGTTCTGCCAGACGGCCACGTAAAACGATTGGCTCGAGACGGAGATGCTCAGCACGATGGAATTCGCGGTCAGGCCGGTTGCGGTGCCTTCGGCGACCGGGGATCCACCGCTCTTCAGCGATGACGCGCTGAATCCGAAGATCGATTCGCTCGTGTAACCCTTGTTTGCACTTGCCTCGTCTTTGAACTGGATCACAAAGTTGACCACGAGCTTGTACGTCGCCGAGCTGATGTCGGACGAGTTCGACTCGATGCTCGTGCAATGCGCGGTTGTGTCCGTGTAAAAGGCCGTGTAGGCCGCGGTCGCGCCCTGCTTCTGCGCAGCTGCCCATTCAGTGCTGGTCGATTGGTAGGTGTTCGGATCCTTCGTCTTTGACTTGTTCAAGAACGAGTCAATGTCGCCTGACAGGTCGCACTTGTGCATGTCACTGGGAAGGTCGCCTGGCTGCACCGAAACGCTGGACGCCGTCGGTCCGCTGGGCGAGCTCGACGTGGTGCCACCGCAGGCGAAGACCATGAGCAGAGCGGCCAAGCCGGCAATCGATCGTTGAAGCATCGGCTCAGTCTGACAGGCGATCCCGTGGGGCCGTGGCGCTTAGAAGAAGATCGTCCGGCGTCGCGGCAGCAGCTGGTGAAGCCTCCCCTGGATCCAGCTGCGCACTTCCTCGGTCAATTCGAGCACCAGCCGAGGGTCCTCCGCGGCGTCAGGGCCGAAGTGTGAAACATCGATTGGCTTTCCGAACGCGATGAACCACTTCGACGGCAACGGGAGCAGTCCCGCCAGGCCGAGCCACGGAAACGTCGGCGTGATCGGAGCGGCGGGAAGCCCGAAGAGCCTGGCGAGTGGCTGGATGTCGAACACCAGCGGGTGCAGTTCCTCCGACCCGACGACCGCGACCGGGATGATCGGCGATCCGGTCCGCAGGGCCACCTGGACGAAACCGCCCCGTCCCAGCCGCTGGACGCGATAGCGATCGCGGTAACGCTTGGACGCACCCTTGACGCCCTCCGGAAAGACCCCGACGAGCTCATCGCGTTCCAGAAGCGCCGTCGCGTTGTCGGGATGGGCGAGCACGTTGCCGGTCTTGAGCAGCAGCATGTTGATGTAGGGCATGGCGAAGGCCCAGTCCACGACCAGCATGCGGGCGTTGCGGGGCTGCGGATGCTCGGCGATGATCGCGGTGCGGATCATCGCTCCGTCGTACGGAATGATGCCCGCATGGTTGGCCACCAGCAGCGCGCGGCCCCGAGCCGGCACGTTGCGGATCCCGTCGACCTCGACCCGCCAATACTTTCGATAGAGCCAGAGCGCGATGCGCTGGACTCGCTCGTTGAATTCCGGATCAAAGCCGAAGTCGTCGCCTCGGAGCTCGAGCGGTTCGCTCGAATCCAGTACGCGAAGAGCCCCCACCTCGTATCGATTATGGCAACATGCAGACGGCCTCGACATGCCACTCGATCTGCAGGCCGCCGCAACGGAATATCTCGGCTGGCTTCAGCTCGAAGCGAACCGGAGTACGAACACGGTCCGTGCCTACGAGTCCGAGCTCCGCAAACTGATCGTTTTTCTCGCCGCCAACAACCACTCTCTGCTGATCGATCAATTGCGCCACGACGACCTTCGCGCGTATCAACGCCACCTCGCCGGCCGCTTGAAGAGTCCCGCCTCGCGCGCGCGCGCGCTCGTCGCCATCCGCTCGTGGCTGCGATGGATCGCGAAGGAGGGTTTGATCGATCGCGACCTGTCGAACGGCATCACATTGCCCAAGCTCGAGCAGCGGCTGCCCAAACCGATAGATCCTGACGAGCTCACGCGCCTGCTCGGCGCTCTTCCGAGCCACACCGCGCACGAAAAACGCGACCGTGCGCTCGTCCAGTTCCTCATCAGCACCGGCTGCCGCATCTCCGAAGCCCTGGCGCTCGACCGCACTGACTTTCCGCGCTCAGGCAACCGCCTCGTGGTGACCGGCAAGGGCTCCAAGCAGCGCTCCGTATACCTGACCACCGACGCACGAGCCGCGCTGGAGGACTACCTGAGCGCGCGAGAGGACGCTTGCATGGCGCTGTTCGTCAACTTCGACCGGGCCGCTGCCGACGATCGCGCCCGTCGATTGACCTCCGCGGGCGCGCGTTTCATCGTGCGCAAGCTGCGCGTGCAGCTGGGCGCGTGGTCTTTCAAGTCTCCGCACGTCGCGCGCCATACGGCCGCTACGACCCTGCTCGAGGTGACCGGGGGCGATGTGCGATTGGTGCAGGAGGTGCTCGGACACGCCAACCTGAACACGCTCCAGGGCTACACGAAGATCGTCGACAGCCGCAAGCAGGATGCCTACCGCCGCTACCAGGAGTTCCTGGACGAGAAGAAGGCTGGACGATAGGGCCCGAAGCCCAGTAACCGGACGGGTCGCCACCACGTTGGCATGGGCATGAGGAGCCGGCATCTATTGATCGCCGGGTTCGGCCTCGGTGGATTGGCAGCCTTCGCGGTGATCGCGGCCTCGAACTGGGCGGTGTTCGTGCCGCAGCGCGGAGTTGCCGGCCACGTGCTTGCGTCGCCCTCGGCGTCCGCGGCCGCTTCGGCGGAGCCCACCACAATCACCGAGCAGAGTCCCAGCCCCCCGCCGGCTCAAACGGCCGGAGGTCCCGGACCCAGAGCCGGCGCAGCGATGGTCTATGACCCCGAGAGCCAGGGCATGATCCTGTATGGCGGCGTGACCACGGTGCCACAAGCCGACGGTCACAACGAGTCTCAGACCCTCGGTGACACCTGGCTCTGGGACGGCACGCGGTGGCGGCAGCTCAATGTGCCAGGTCCTCCCGCTCGAAGCGATGCGATGATCGCTTACGACTCGGCTCGGCACCTCGTCGTGCTGTTCGGCGGCTCGGGGCCGGGTGGCACCGGTATGGGACTGTATTTCCAGGACACCTGGACCTGGGACGGCAAGCAGTGGCAGGTGCAACGTCCAGCCCACGCACCGGAACCCCGCATGCGAGCGGCGCTGGCTTTCGACGAGCGGCGCGGGGTGGCGGTCATGTTCGGGGGTGAGGGCGAAACAACGACCTACACGGCAACGTGGACGTGGGATGGCGCTGACTGGACGCTCCGGGACCCAGCCACCAGTCCAACCCCGCGGACCTTTGCCGGAATGGCTTACGACCAGGCGCGCGGAGTGACCGTGCTGCTCGGAGGAAGCTGGGCCGGCAAACACCTCAGCGACACCTGGACCTGGGATGGAACGACCTGGACGCAGCAGCCAGGCTCAGCGCCTGCGGCCGGTTGGACTCAACTCGCCTATGACGCCGCCACCCAGCAGGTGGTCGGTTATGTCTACAGCCCCGCCGGCGCCTACACGATCACGTGGGATGGTTCGGCCTGGTCCGACCGGACGTCCGGTCAGCAGCCCAGCGTCAGGGCCGAGACTGCGATCGCATACGACTCTTCGACTCATGCCGTGTTGCTTTACGGGGGCTCGTTCACCGACCCGATGCCTTACTCGGATACGTGGGGCTGGAACGGGACCGGTTGGTCCTTGTCGGGACTGGGCGCGGGCGCATAACATCTGAGCGTGGCCGAGATTAGACAGGCGAAGCTGTTCCAGGGACTGCCCGAGTCAGAGCTCCGCTCCATCGAGAAGCAGATGAAGACGGTCAAGCACCCGGCCGGCCACGAGATCGTCGTGCGGGGCGAGAACGGCGTCGGGTTCATGATCATCCTCGACGGCACCGTGACGGTGGCGACCATCCAGGGCAAGTCGCGAAAGCTCGGTCCCGGCGACTCATTCGGGGAGATGTCGCTGCTGGACCATGAGGGTCGCAGCGCCACCATCAAAGCGGATACCGACGTGTCGCTGGCGACCATCCCGGAATGGAGCTTCAAGCCATTCCTCAAAGAGCACCCGGAGGTCGCGTACCGCCTCCTGCAGGTCCTCAGCCAGCTCGTGCGCCAGGCGGAAAGCACCCACTAACCAGGGAGAAGAGGCCGATCCCTCTGATGAGAGGTATCGTTGGCGAACTATGACCTCGCCTCCGCACCGTCATTCGCAGGTAGTGCGCTGGTCGGGAGTCGCACTCGCAGTCGCTCTGATAGGGGGCTGCGGGCAGGGCGCTACCAGCGGAGGTGCGTCACCCACCGCCTCGGCGTCCTCTCCATCCCCCGTGGCCTCGCTTCCGTGCCGCATGCCCGCCAACCTTCGCGTCGCCCAGGGCGGCTATGGCGAGGTCCTTGGCTACCTGGCGCTGCCCTCCGGCACCACCACCGACGATCCCAGCGACTCGATCATCAAGGTCGCGGACTTTCCCGTGGGCGGCGGCAGCAGCGCTCCGATTTGGGGCACGGTGACGCCACCTCAACTCACCGGTTACGCCCTTGGGACCTACTCCTCGGTCGCCGGCAGGTGGTTGCCGGCGCCTCCCGAGCTGGTGTCGGCTGACGGGCGGCACTACGCCTACCTCCACGCGAACGGAAGCATCTGGCTATCCGACGCCAACGGCTCGGAGATTCCCGTCTCGAATCCGAACAACCTGACGCCGCTGGCTTACACGAGCTCCGGCGTCGTGCTCGTCCAAAATGGGCCGGCATCGAACGGCCTGTGGCTGCTCGACTCCACCACCCAATCAATCACGGCGATCACGCCACCAGCCGGGAACGATGACTGGCGCGAGGTGTCGACGACACCAGCATCTTCGACGGCAAGCGGCGGGGCGTTTGCGTTTGGCCTCAACTCTCCAGGCGTGCTGGGCTATCCGCCTCCGACCGTGGTCCTGGCAGCAAACCTGATCGCCGGCAGCGCGCCGAAGACGGTGTACACGGCCGGCTCCGGCAACTCGATCGCGCTCATCGCGGCCGACCGGCAAGGAGGCCTGCTCGTCGCCGTCACGGGAGCTTCGCCCGGCCTTGTCTACCTCGACCCTGCCGCCGGACAAAGGCCCGTGGCGATTCCGGCCGGGGTCGTTGTGGCAACCATCGGTCCGCGCCACCACGCCGACGCACACGGCATCTGGTTTATCGGCAGTACGGGCATCTTCCTGTTCAACACCACGTCCGGGTTTCAGACGATCGCGACGGGGGTCACAACCGACATCGCACCCGGCGGCGATTGCACTTAGGTAAGAGAAACGGCCGGGCCCACTAGGGAACCCGGCCTGTTTGTATGAGCTATTACCCTCTCCCTTGTCGGGCAGAGGGTCAGGGTGATGGGCTCACCGATCGGGCTCTACTCGTCCTCGATCTGGTTGTACATCAAGCTGTCCTGGATCTCGTACAGGGCGTCCATCGCCTCCATCACGGAGGCCGGCTTGGCCTGTGCCAGGACCGTCACCTCGGGCGACTCCTCGATAACCTTGTTGATCGCGACCGAGAGCACCGGCGGCATCTGCCGCTGGTCGGCCAGGTTCAGCATCTCGAGCTCGTTCAAGAGCCTGTCGATGTGATGCATCTTGTTCCGGCGCGCGTACTTGGCGCGCTGGATGCGCATCTCCCGGGCGGTCATATGCTCGATGGCGCGGCTCGCCTGCTTGATCATTGTCACTTCTCTATCTCCTGCCACCAAGTTTACGACCGCCCTCCAATTTGTCAAGAATGACCTGTAATAAATGTTTAGGGCTGTGCTAGCATGGCCGGCCAGATCTCCACGAACTCCGAGGCTGCGCCGTGAGTTCGCGGGGACCCCTGTTATGAAGCGACCGGATGTGCCCCTCATGATCGCCGGCCGTTCGACCCGCATGGAAGTCCTGGAGCTGCTGCGGCGCAAGGGCCGCTGCAGCGCGGAAACTATGGCCAGCGACCTGGGCGTAACGCCCAACGCCGTCCGGCAGCACCTCACCAATCTCGAACGCGACGGGTTTGTCGTGAGCAACCCTGAGCGCAACGGCCGAGGTCGGCCCGCACTGATCTTCTCGCTCACCGAGCGCGCCGACTCCATTTTCCCCAAGCGGTACGGGCAGCTCGCGACGATGGTGCTCCAGGAGGTCCAGGAGATGGGCGGCCCGGAGGCGCTGGATGAGCTCTTCTTCCGTGTCGCCGCCAGGCACGCAACCGCCATCGAGCACGACCTCGTAGGCCTCGACTTCGACGACAAGATGCAGCGGGTGGTGGCCTGGATCGGTCGGGCGGGCACGCTGGCCGAGCAGACGGAGACCCCCGAGGGCGTCAAGGTCACCATCCACAACTGCCCGTTCCGCAATACGGCGCTCAAGTTCCCGCAGGTCTGCACCATCACGCCGCACCTCATGTCGAGGCTGATCGGTACGGCTGTGTCGCAGGCCGATTCCATCCACCGCCGCGACCCCTACTGCTCATTTGTCGTCCAGCGGCCTCCCAGCCCTCAGTAGCCGCCAGGTCAAGGAGATCGACGCGCTCGCGCAAGAGCGCTTCGGCATCTCCGTGGACTGGCTGATGGAGGCTGCGGGCTGGCAGATCGCGCGGTTCTGCCCCGAGGCCACGGCGGTCGTTTGCGGCGTGGGCAACAACGCGGGCGACGGGCTGGCAGCAGCGCGACACCTCCACCGCTGGGGAAAGCTGGGCCGCGTCTGCTGCATTGACGCCGCCCGGCTGCAGGGTGCAGCTGCGCGGGAGCTGCTGGCGCTGCGACGGATCGGGGTCGAGATCTCGAGCGACCTTCGGCTCGACGGCGCCGAGGCGGTCGTCGACGCCATCTTCGGCACGGGCCTGTCCAGGCGCCCCGAGGGGCCTTTCGCGAAGTGGATCGATACGATCAACTCATCGGAGTTGCGGGTGATCGCCGTGGACGTGCCCTCTGGTCTCGACGCCGACTCCGGGGGCGCCTACGCTCCATGCGTGCAGGCGCATACGACGGTCACCCTCGGACTTCCGAAGCCAGGACTGCTGGAGGGCGACGGGCCGCGAGCCGCAGGCGAGGTCTGGGTGGCGGACATCGGCGTCCCTTTTGAGGCTTACGCGATGGTGGGCGTGCAGGTACCGCCTCACCTCTTCTCCACCGAAGATCGGGTTCGGCTGGATTCCATCTGATGACGCAGGAGGTCGTCTGGGACCATGGCGTCTCCCTGCCGGGACACCGACTTTGGCTCGACCCTCTCGTGGTCCGGACGTTCGCCTTCATCTCGCACGCGCACACGGACCACGCGAGGCGCCACAAGGAGGCTCTGCTCACCCCTCAGACGCTCGCCTTGATCCCAGAGTCGCGCCGGCCGCGAGGGTGGCGCATGCTCGGCTATCGGGAGCCGATGCGCCGCGGCCAGGCCACGGTCACGCTGCACCCGGCTGGGCACATGCTCGGCTCGGCGCAGCTTCTCTTCGAGCACCATGGCACGACGCTTCTCTACACAGGCGACATCAAGCTGCGACAGCCGGGCGGCGCGCCGCGGACCTTCATCCCGAAGGCCGACGTACTTATCGTCGAGACAACGTACGGACGCCCGCACTTCCGTTTCGGTGACCCCGACTCGACGATCGAGGCGATCGCCATTTGGTGCCGCCGCGCGCTGGACAGCCGCGTGACGCCGGTGCTCTTGTGTCACGCGCTCGGGAAGACCGAGGAGATGATGCTCGCGCTCGCGCCCTACGGCTTCAGCTTTGCCCTGGAAAAGAGATGCGCCCCGTGCGCGCGGGAGTACGCGACGGCGGGACGCCCGTTGCCTGATTGGGTCGAGCTCGACGGCCAGGCCGAGCCGGGCCAGGTGGTGATCGCCCCGCCCGCGGGCAAGGACGAGGTCCGGCGCCTCGGCCGGTACCGGACGGCGCTCGTCTCGGGCTGGGCCAAGGACGCTGAGTTCGCGCGCCTCTTCGGCGCCGACGCCACGTTCGACCTGTCCGACCA
>JBGQGS010000108.1:0-7967 GCA_041497555.1 Candidatus Dormibacteraceae bacterium
CACCCGCAAGCCCGATCCCGAGAGGATGTTCGAGCGCTTCTACCGCGCGGATCCCTCTCGTTCGGCGGCCGCTGGAGGCGTCGGCCTCGGCCTGTCGATCTCACGCGAGCTTGCGGCCGCGATGAGGGGCAGGCTCTGGGCCGACTTCGGCGAGTCAGGCAACCTGCGCCTGCACCTCCTGCTGCCCGCGGCGCGCAAGCCGGATGACGCCCGCGTCGAGCCGCCTGCGCCCACGGTGGAGGCAGTGGCTAAAGCGAGCTAGCCTTGGCACGGGCCGCCGAGGCCGGAGCCTTGGCACCGGCCGCCGAGGCCGCGCCTTGACCAGCTAATTCCCAGACACACCACGGGTGGGAGGGACCACCAGGGTGACGGGGTTTTCAATCAGGCGCTTGACCTCGGCCATGAACTGCGCCGCCGTCGCGCCGTAGAACACGCGATGGTCCACGGACAGGGTCATGCGCATCACCTTGCCCGGAACGATGCGCCCGTCTTCGACGACCGGGACGTCCTTGATCGCCCCCACGGCCAGGATCGCCGCCTCGGGCGGATTGATGATCGCAACGAACTCATCGACTCCAAACATGCCGAGGTTGGAGATCGAGAACGTCGCGCCGCTCAGGTCGCCTTCGCCTGGACGTCCGGAGCGAGCGCGCTCGATGACCTGCCGCGACTCGATGGAGATCTGGATCAGGTCTTTCATGTCGGCGTCATGGACAACGGGCACGAGCAGGCCCATGCCCTGGCTCGGAGCGACCGCCAGGCCGATGTTGATCGTGCGCTTCCGGTGATAGCGCCCGTCGACCCACGAGGTGTTGACCTCCGGAAACTTCCGGAGCGCGAGCGCGCACGCGCGCACCAGCATGTCGGTCATCGTCACCTTGTCAGCGCCGGGGACCGAGTCCTTCAGCTGCTGGCGCATGCTCACCGCCTCGTCCACGCGAGCCTCGACAGTGACCGTGAACTCCGGGACGGTTGACTTTGCCTCGGTCATCCGGCGCGCGATGGTCGCCTGCATCCGCGACGGGTCGACGACCTCGACATCAGGCCCGCTTGGTCGTGGTGCAGCCTCCGGGCGCCGGCGTTCGGCGGGCCGCTTGTTGCCTGCGGCGGCGAGCACGTCCTCTTTGACGATGCGGCCCTCGGGCCCGCTGCCCTTCAGCGTGGCGATGTCGACGCCCATCTCGGCCGCCAGGCGCTTGGCGAGGGGGGAGGCCTTGACGTGCTGGCCGTCCTCTCCGTCCGGGCTGCTCGGCTCCTCAGCCCTCTCATCCGGCTCGGCTTTCGGCGCCGACTTGGCGGCGGGCTCCTCGGCCCTCTCATCCGGCTCGGCTTTCGGCGCCGACTTGGCGGCGGGCTCCTCAGCCCTCTCATCCGGCTCGGCTTTCGGCGGAGCCGATTCCGCGGCAGGCTGCTCCTCGGCGGCGGCTTGAGGCGGAGCCTCTGGTTCCTTTGGTTCTTTTTGCTTGGCAGGTGCAGGCGCGGCTTTCTTTGTCGCGGGGGCGGCGGCGGAGGCTTCGCCTATCGTGGCGATCGGCGCTCCGATCTTTGCGGGAACGCCCTGCTCGACCAGGATTGAAAGCACGCCGTCGGATTCCGCTTCGAGGTCGAAGGTGGCCTTGTCCGACTCGACCTCGGCCAGCACGTCGCCGGTCTTCACCTCATCGCCGGTCTTCTTCTTCCACTCGACGATGGTGCCCTCCTCCATCGTGTCGGAGAGCTTCGGCATGTTGACTTCCGGCATCGGTCTACTTTCCGACCACAGCGCGGATGAGCCTTTTGATGTCTTCGCTCGTGGGGATGGACGCCTTCTCGAGCGGCAGGCTGTACGGCATCGGCACCTGGGCGCCGCCGAGGCGCCGCACGGGTGCGTCCAGGTAGTCGAAGCATCGCTCCTGCACGCCGGCTGCGATCTCGGCCGTCACGCCGTAGGTCGACCAGCCCTCCTCGACCACCACGCAGCGGCCGGTCCGGCGCACCGATTCCACGATCAACTGCCAGTCGATGGGGCGGATCGTGCGGAGATCGATGACCTCAGCGTCCACGTCCTCCTCCTCGAGCTGCTTGGCGGCCTCATTGGCGAGCACCGCCATCCTCGACACTCCGACGACGGTCACGTCCGAGCCGCTGCGGCGGATCGCCGCCTTGCCGATGGGCACGGTGTAATCGCCTGCGGGCACGATGCCCCGCACGTTGTAAAGGCTCATCGACTCGAGGAACATGACCGGGTTGTCACTGCGGATCGCCGACTTCAGCATGCCCTTCGCATCCTCCGGGGTGGTCGGAGCGACGACCAGTAGGCCGGGGATCAGCCCGTAGATCACCTCAAGGCTGTGTGAGTGCTGGGCCGACAGTTGATGACCAGCGCCGCCGGGCATGCGGATCACCATCGGCACCTTTGCTTCGCCGCCGAACATGTACCGGATCTTCGCGGCGTTGTTGACGATCTGGTCGTAAGCGACCAGCGAGAAGTTGATCGTCATCAGCTCGACGACAGGGCGCAGCCCGAGCATGGCGGAGCCGATGGCACAGCCGACGATCACCTCTTCGGCGATGGGCGCGTCGACGACGCGCTGGGGACCGAACCGGTCGAGCAGGCCATCAGTGACGCGATAAGCACCTCCGAACTTGCCGATGTCCTCGCCGATGAGATAGACGCTGTCGTCGCGCTCCATCTCCTCGGCGAGCGCTTCGCGCAGAGCGACGCGGTAGAGCTTCTCGTCTGTTGCGGGTGCAGCCGGTGCGCGCGTGGCCATCAGAGCGGGTCTCCCCGGAGCTCGGGCCGGTTTTCCCACTCACCTGCGTAGGTGTACTTGTAGAGGTCCTCGGGCCTGGGATCCGGGCTCTCGTCGGCGTAGCGGATGATCTCCTGGACCTCCGCGTCGACCTCTTGCCGGACCGTCTTGAAGTATTCCTCATCGGCCAGCCCGCTCTTCTCGAGCTCGTGCTCGAAGGCGACGATCGGGTCGGCCTTGCGGAACTTCTCCTTGTCCTCGACGGAGCGGTACTTGTCCGGGTCGACCACCGAGTGCCCCTTGAACCGGTAGCAAAGGGCCTCAATGAACCTCGGCTCCGAGTCTTTTCGGGTCTTTTCGACGATCTCGCTGGTCCGCAGCATCACCTCGCGCAGGTTCATCCCGTCGACCTGGATCGACTCCATGTCGTAGGCGCAGGCCTTCTTGTAGATGTCCGCGACCGCGGAGGCAGCCTCGACCGGCGTGCCCATCCCGTAACGGTTGTTCACGCAGTACCAGACCACCGGGAGGTTGAAGACCTTCGAGAAGTTGAGCGACTCGTGGAACGCGCCGATGTTCGTGGCGCCGTCGCCGAACATGCAGAAGACAACATCCTTCTGTTTGCGGTACTTGACCGCCCAACCACCACCCACGGCGAGCGGGAGGTGGCCGCCGACGATCCCGTAGCCGCCCATGAAGCGAAGGTCGGAGTCGAACATGTGCATCGAGCCTCCCCGACCATGCGATGTGCCCGTCTCTTTGCCGAACAGCTCGGCCATCACGGCCTTCGGGTCGATGCCCCGGGCGATGGCGTGGCCGTGCTCGCGGTAGCTCGTGAAGATGTAGTCGTTCAGCTTGAGCGGCACGATGCCGCCGACCACAGTCGCCTCCTCACCGATGTTCAGATGGCAGTAGCCGCCGATCTTCGCCTTGGTGTACTGCTCCTGCGCGCGCTCCTCGAAGCGCCGGATGAGCTGCATCTTTCGGTGAAGGCCGAGCAGGAAGCCGCGGTTCGCCTTCGTCAGCTCGAGCGACTTGGGCGTGACCGCGGTGGGGGGTGGGGGGGCGGCCGGCGATTTGACCGGGGCTGTCATCTGCTGCTCTCGATTTTGCAGATTTGCGGTCGGAGCAGTCACCTCCCTGCTCGCCGGGGAGGTGGGTGTGGGGAGCGCCGGAGGGGGGGTGGGCGTAGCAAGGCGCTTGTTTGGAATGTGTATCGCCCGCCCTTGCGCGGCGAGGGCCGCCTCCATCAGCGATTCAGGCAGCGTCGGGTGCGCGTGGATTGTGAGGTCGATCTGCTCGAGGGTGAGCCCGTTCTGGACCGCCAGCGTCGCCTCGGCGATCAGGTCGGTGGCTCGTGGGCCGATGATGTGCGCGCCGAGCAGCCGGCCTGAGCTCGCGTCCGCGATGACCTTCACGAAACCCTCCGGCTGGCCGAGCGTGAGGGCGCGGCCGGAAGCGGCGAACGGGAAGCGTCCGATCTTGACCTCGATCCCCTTGTCTTTCGCCTCCTTCTCACCGAGCCCGACGTGGGCGATCTCCGGGTCGGTGTAGATGCAGTTCGGCGCCGCGTGATAGTCAGGCGTGCGGTTGCCATTTCCGACGATGTTCTCGACGGCGCACACGCCCTCGTAGGACGCGATGTGCGCGAGCATGATGCCGCCGATCACGTCCCCGATCGCCCAGACGCCCTCAGCGCTCGTCCGGAGCTGCGCGTCGACCACCACGCGTCCGCGCTCGAGCTTGACGCCGGCCTTCTCTGCCTCCAGCCCTTCGGTGTAGGGCACCCGTCCGACGGCAAGCAGCACCTGGTCGGCGTCGATCGAGCCGCCCTCGCCGCCCGCGGAAAAGCGGACTTGCAGCCCACTCTTGTTCTTGGCGACCTCCCCGACCTTGGCGTTGGTGTGGACTGCGCCGCCGAGACCAGAAAGGTGCTTGGTATAGACCGCGACCAGGTCGGCGTCGACCATCGGCAGGACCTGCGGCAGCATCTCGAACACGGTCACCTTGCTGCCGAGCGCGGCAAACATCGCGGCAAACTCCATGCCGACCACCCCTCCGCCGATGACCGCCAACCGGCCGGGAATCTCCTTCAGCTCCAGGATCTGGTCGGAATCGATGGTGAGCTCCGCGCCTTTGAGCGGTATCCGCGCCACAGCCGAGCCCGTGGCGATCACGATGTCCTTGGCCTGGACGCGCTCGCCGGAGACGTCCACCACGCCGTTCCCGGCCAGGCAGGCGGTGCCGCGTACCAGCGTCACGCCGCCGGCCTTGAGGAGACCCTCGACGCCCTTCACCAGCTGATCGACCACGCCCGTCTTTCGTTCCTGGGCAGTGGACCAGTCGAAGGCGACGCCGTCTGAGATCACGCCAAACGGGGCGCCGGCTTTCGCCAGGGTGTAGAGCTCGGCGGACTGCAGCAAGGCCTTGGTCGGGATGCAGCCGCGGACCAGGCAGGTGCCGCCGACTCGGTCCTTCTCCACGACGGCAACCTTTGCGCCCAGCTGGGCAGCGCGCAGGGCGGCCACGTAGCCGCCGGGCCCGCCTCCGATCACGACCACGTCAAAAGAACCGGCCATATAGCTCCTATCTATATCTGGTATCGATGGAAATTATTGCCGACCCATCCTCTGCCGCTGCTAGGTCGCCCTGCGCGCGCCCGGAGGGGCCGGCTTCGCGCCGTTTGGGCTGTAGCGGTTGGTGATCGGCATCCGGCGGTCGCGCCCAAAGGCTCGGGGCGTGATCTTGACCCCTGGCGGCGCCTGGCGCCGCTTGTACTCGCTGCGGTCGACGAGGCGGATCACCCGGGCGACCGTCTCCGGCCGGTGGCCGGCCGCGACCAGCTGCTCGGGACTTTGGTCCTCTTCGATGTAGCCGCGCAGGATCGGATCGAGCTCTGCGTAGGGCGGCAGGCTGTCGGTGTCCTTCTGGCCCGGCTTCAACTCAGCCGACGGCGGCTTGGTCAGCACGCGCTCCGGAATGGCCGGACTCAATGAGTTGCGGTAGCGGCAGAGCTCGTAGACGGTGGTCTTGGTGATGTCCTTGAGCACCGCGAAACCGCCCGCCATGTCTCCGTACAGGGTGCCGTACCCGGTCGCGAGCTCCGACTTGTTGCCGGTGCTCAGCACGATGTAGCCGAACTTGTTCGACAGCCCGTACAGGATGGTCGCGCGGATGCGGGGCTGAAGGTTCTCTTCGGCCACGCCCGGCTTGGTGCCCTTGAACGCCGGGGCGAGGACCTCTTCAAACCCCCGATGCGGCGGTTCGATCGAGAAGTCCAGGAGCTGCATGCCGAGCGCCTCAGCCACGAGTCCCGCGTCCTCCAGGCTTTCGGGCGAGGTATGCCGGGACGGCATGCGAACGCCGATCACGTTCTCCGGGCCCAGCGCGTCACAGGCGATGGCGGCGGTCAGCGCGGAATCGACCCCGCCCGACAGTCCGATGACCACCTTCTGGAAATCCTGCTTGCGGATGTAGTCGTGCGTGCCGAGCACCACTGCGGCGTAGATCTCGGCCGCACCTTCCAGCGGCCTGGCGACGCGCGCTGCGATGGGCGGTTTCGAGCCACTCACCGTCGTCACGCCGAGCGCAACCTCGCTCACGATCAGCTCGAGACGTTCCGCGCCCTCCGCCTCATGACGAATCTTCTCGATCGGCCTTCTTTCCTGGGCCGCGTCGACATCGATGTCGCAGACGAGCAGCTCCTCGACGAAAGAGGGCGCATGAGCGAGAACCTCTCCACCGGGGCCGAAGACGACGCTGTTCCCGTCGAAGACGAGCTCGTCCTGGCCGCCGACGGTGTTGACCCACGCGACGAAAGTGCCGTAGTCGGCTGCGCGACCGCCAACCATGGCCTCGCGCGGAGCACGCTTGCCCGCGTGGTAGGGCGAGCCGTTGATGTTGACCAGCAGCTCCGCGCCGTGTTGCGCCTCCCATGCCATGGGCCCGGACGGGTACCAGCAGTCTTCGCAGATCGACACCCCGATCCGCACGCCGTCGAGCTCGAGGATCGGGCAGCGATGGCCTGGCTCGAAGTAACGCTGCTCGTCGAACACGCCGTAGTTCGGGAGGAAGACCTTGTGATAGACCGCCTTGAGCTCGCCGTCGTGCATGACGGCGGCCGCGTTGAAGATCGCGCCGTCATCGTCGACGAACCCAAGCACCACCGCGATTCCCTTCGTCGCTTTGGCCACGACGTCGAGCTGCTTCAGGTTGTCGCGCACGAATGCCCGCTTCAGGACGAGGTCCTCTGGCGGGTAGCCTGTGAGGACCAGCTCGGGGAAGCACACCAGGCCGGCGCCCTGGTCGCGAGCGCGGCCGATCCAGTCGATGATCAGTCGTGAATTGCCTTCAAGGTCGCCGACAGTCGGGTTGACCTGCGCGAGCGCGATCCTCAGCGATTGCCCCACGCATTCAATTTTGAACCGCGTGCCTGGTTAGCATTGGGGCTGCTTGGATTTCTTCGATCGCCTCCGCGCGCTCTCGGCGACTCGCAACACACTGGTTTGCGTCGGCCTCGACCCGGACCCCGAGCGAATCGACGGCGGCGCAGCGGGCGCGCTGCGGCACTGCCGAGAGGTCGTCCGTCAGACCGAGGAGCACGCGTGCTGTTTCAAACCCAACAGCGCCTTCTGGGAGCAGTACGGGCCCGACGGCTGGGCAGCTTTGATGGAGCTGCGAGACGACGCCCCCGACACGCCGTTTCTGTTCGACGCCAAGCGTGGTGACATGGGCAACACCATGCGGGCATACGCGCGGACGGTGTTCGTCACGCTTGCCATGGACGCGGCGACCGTCAACCCGTACCTCGGCGCGGACTCCATCGAGGAGTTCACGCGCTATACCGATCGCGGGGTGTACCTCGTCTGCCGGTCGTCCAACCCCGGCGCGGCGGACCTCCAACACCTGGAGTCGGCCGGCAAGCCCCTCTACCTGCACGTCGCAGAGCTCGCCGAGCGTTTGAACACCGCCGGCAACGTGGGCCTGGTCGTCGGGGCGACCGCGCCGGATCAGATCGTCGAGGTCCGACGAGCGACGCAGCTTCCATTTCTGGTTCCGGGCGTCGGCGCGCAAGGCGGCGACGTCGAGGGCTCAGTGCGTGGAGCGTGGAATGGGGATCGTGCGTCATGCCTCATCTCGTCCAGCCGCAGCGTGATGTACGCGAAAAGCCCCGCCCACGAAGCGGAGGCCCTGAAGCAGCAGGTGAACGCGGCGGCCGGCGTACCCGCATGACCG
>JBGQGS010000109.1:0-7967 GCA_041497555.1 Candidatus Dormibacteraceae bacterium
AGGACGGCCTCGACCTCAGCAGGGTAGATGTTGACGCCACCCGAAATGATCATGTCAATCCGGCGGTCGCAGATGTAGTAGTAGCCCTCGGCGTCCCTGTAGGCAACGTCACCGACCGAGAAGAAGCCGTCGTGAAGGCTCTTGCCCGTCGCATCCGGGCGGTTGTAGTACTCGGCCAGCCAGCTGTTGCGAACCATGAATTCGCCGGGCTCACCGACTGGCACCTCTTCGCCATCGGCGCCGACCAAGCGGATCTCCTGGCCAGGCACGGCTGTGCCGCACGACCCGGGCTTGCGCAGCTGGTCCTCGGGCCTGAGCACTGTGTTGACGCCCGTCTCGGTGGCGCCGTAGAACTCCCACAGCACCTTTCCGAAGACCGCCTCGGCGCGCAATTTCAACGGATAGGGGCATGGGGCGGCTCCGAGGATCAACGCGCGCAGCGATGAGACGTTACGTGGCTTGCGCTGCTGAGCGTCGTTGAGGCGCTGGAGAAGGGTCGGCGCGACGAAGGTCGTCGTGACGCCGTGGCGCGCGATGAGGTCGAGCGCCTCATCGTCTGCGAACTTCGGCTGGACCACCACAGTCGCGCCCAGCACCTGGTGAAGCGCGGAGAAGAACGAGACGCCGCTGTGGTAACCAGGTCCGCACAACAGGTACACGTCGGACTGGGTCAGCTCGAACACCGAGATCACCTGCAGCACGTTTGCGACATTGACCCCGTTGGGACGCCACGCCCCCTTGGGCTGGCCGGTCGTGCCGGAGGTGTAGATCATCGAAGCCGCGAGTCCGTCTCCAACGGCAACGGCGGACGGAGTGTCGGACGCTCTGTCCATCAAAGCCCGGTAGGAAAGCCAGCCATCGGGCACCCGTTCGCCGATCGCGATGAACTGCCGATCGCCCTTAACCTCAGGCACCGCCGACATCATCGCGTCGACGTGATCAGGTCCGGCGATCACGACCTTGGCTCCCGAATCGTCGAGCACGTAGGCGATCTCGGGGCCGCGCAGCCGGTAGTTGACGGGCACGACGACCATGCCGACTCGGCGGAGTCCATTTCCTACCTCGAAACCTTCGATCGAGTTGAACGACATGATCGCGATCCGATCACCCGCCTCGCAGCCGAGGGCCTTGAAGACGTTGGCGGCTCGATTAGCCCTTTGATTGAGCGTCGCGAAGTCAAGCGTCCTCTCACCCAGGATTACGGCGGGCTTGCTCGGAAGCGACTCGGCGTGGCTCGCAAGGAAGTCGAAATCAGCCACAACCCAATCCTAGGGATTCCAGCGGCGGGTTTAAGGTGAAGACGTCGCCTTCGGGCTCGGACTCGCACTCGGACTCGGACTGGGCGCGCTGCACAGGCTGTCCGTCCCGAGACCGAACGTCGACGCAGTCGGCGGGACGCTGCCGGTGACCACGACGCGATAGCGGAAGCATCCGCCCAGCAACTGCCAGTTGGCCGATGCAGCCCAGTGATGGAAGCCGACGGCAGCTGGCAGCGGCGGATATTGAGACAGCACCGCTGGAGTCGCGTCGACGATCGATGCAATCGGCGACGACTTCGTCGAGTCGAACTGCCAAAGGTAGATCTTGGTCTCAGGGCGCGCCGCGGGAGTGTCGGCGGCGGCGGGCAGCTTGGTGACGTTGAGCAGGGCGTCGACCATCGCCTGCGGGCCAGGTCCAGGCTTGAGCATCGCCGCGGTCTTCGCCTGCATCGGTGCCGACCAGTCCACTCCGATGACGTTGCCCCCGGTCAGGTACGTCTTGGTCGGGGGTGTGCCGTCGGAACCGGAGGCGGAGTACAGCTCGAGCTCGCCGTTGACCGCGAGCACGATCTGCTTGCTGTCTGGACTCCACGCGAGGCCGTCAGCGTGTGGCAGCTTGGAATTGATGCGCCGGGGGGCGCTCGCTGCAGCCGACGGCGTGGCTTGAGGGGAGGCGGACGCCGCAGCGCTTCCGCTCGCTGTAGGCGAGGCCAGCGGAATGGCGGAGCTGATGGGCTCGATCACCGCGCCGTGGTCGGGTAATGAAACCGCCGCCATCGTGCCGTCCTCCGAGATGGCGACCGGTCCGTCGTCCGTCCCGAGCTTCAGTGGGAATGGGTTGAGGACGCCGGCGTCCGCGTTGAGCCAGTACCACGCGCCCGTGCCAAAGGCACGCACCGCGAACAGTCCCGACTGGCCCGGAGCCACGCCTTCGGTGAAGAAGGCCGCCTGATCGGGCGGCTTGGAAAGCACCTTCAGCGCGCCCAGCGGCTTCGTCAAGTCGAGCGAGTCGACCTCGTAGCTCGCGCAGCACCCGACCGTGAGCGCAAGGTAGTGCGAGTTGGCGACGAGCCCGATGGGACCCTCGCTCTGCGAGTCCTGCGATGCGGCGAGTGGAGCGATCGTGCCCGTGAATGGATCGACGCGAAACAACCAGTCGTACGGCACGACGCCTGCGGTGGTACGCCGTTCGGCCGGCCGGTCGTCGTGGAGAGTGAAGTACAGAACCGGATACGCGACGTCGGGAGCCGGTCCCCAAACCGGGCCGGAGACGCGGAAAGCCGCCCCCGCGGGCAGCGGCGCCAGGATCGTCGACTTGCCGGTTGCCGGGTCGAGCACGCCCACCCCCTGGTCCGCCACGTAACCGATCAGTCCTTGAGCGAGCCCTCCAGCGATCGGAGAAGGCAACTTCACCGCAACGGTCCCGCCGCCACAGGATGCGATCGCGATCGCCAGGACGCACCCCAGGATCAGGTTCCGAATGTCACCTTTACGCACGTAAGCTGCCGATGTTATCGACACGGGACCGGCGCGCGCATGGTGCACCTAAGTCGTTACGCGTGTCGCGGCCGGTTCGTTACGTAAGTGAAATGAGAATTCTGATGGTGGCTGTCGGCGCCACGCTGGTCATTTGCGGCTGCGGCAGCGTCGGCACGGGTTCAAGCCCAACCCCGACCACAGGCCCAGGCCTGGGCTTTGACGTCGTGGTCACCGAGCAAGACCGGGTGGCGACAATCCACGTGGGCCAGAAGCTCGAGGTGGTGCTCCACGCCAACAGCGGGATGGCCAATTGGACCCAACCGAAGTCAAGCGACCAATCGATCTTGGTCCCGATCGTGAACCCGGCCGCGACCGCTGCGCGTGGCGTCACGCTGGCCGCATACCAGGCCATGGCGTCCGGTGAGGCCGACATCACGTCGTATGCCAGCCCGCTATGTTCGCCGGGTCAGGCCTGCCCCATGTACGTGGCGGTGTTCTCCGTGAGGGTCACGGTCACGCCCTAGCCCGCGGCGCGTATGGCTGCCGCGACGGTTTCCAGCTCGGCCCGGCTGGGCGGCTTGCCGTAGCTCTCGGGGAAGGTCAGCCCGAAGCCGTCTTTCGGATACCGGGGGATGACATGGACGTGGAAATGCGGGACGTCCTGGAACGCGGTCTCACCGTCCGCCACGAACAGGTTGACCCCGCTCGCACCCAGCGTGGCGCGCACGATGGACGACAGCTTGCGCGCGACGCGGAAGCTGCGCATGGCGACGGTTTCGTTGAGGTCCGACATCAACACGGCGTGCTCGCGCGGCACGACGAGCATGTGACCGTGGGTGATGGGCTGGACGTCCATGAAGGCGACCACCGTGTCGTCCTCGTACGTGAAGGTGGCGGGTGAGTTTCCGCGCAGGATCTCGCAAAAGACGCACTGATCGCTCAATTCGGCAGCACGAAGCTTAAGCGAGGTTGAAGCTGAGTAGGGCTAATCGGCGTCGGTCGAAGACTCGATCGGCTCGGCTTCCGGGACCGTCGAGCCGTTTGGGGCCGGCGACGTTTCAGCGCGAGGGGTCTCGGACATAGGTTCGGATCCGTTGGCCGCGACGGTGGCTTCACCGTTGGCCGCGGTCTCGGCAGGGCGAGGGCCACGCCGTCGTCGCCGTGTCCGCCGATCACCTCGGTGAGGTCGCGAGAGCCGCTGGACCTGGGAGCGAATGCCGACGCGCTGGCAGGCCGTGACCACCGCGCCGACGCCTGCCACGAGGCCCTCCTCCTTGCAGTGCTCGAACAGCGGCCCGAACAACTCGGGCGCGCCACCGATCACGGTCTTGGAGTCGCCGACGATGACGAGCAATTTCTTCGCCCGGGAGATGGCCACGTTGACCCGGTTGGGGTCGTTGAGGAAGCCGATCATGGCGCGGTCGTTCGACCGCACGAGGGAGAGAATGACGGCGTCCGACTCGCGACCCTCGAAGGCGTCCACCGACTCGATGTCTTCCGGTGGCACGATGCCCTTGAGCGCCGACGAAAGCCGGTTCACCTGCGAGGCGTACATCGCGATCACGGCAAGCTTCGCCTTCCGGACCCGGCGCCGGATGATCGACGTGATGTCCTTGCACAGCGCGACCTCGAACTCGTTGGCGACGGATCGCTGTGCATCTCGGTACTCGTCCTGCGCTCCGGTGTCGACCCAAACCAGCTCGCGGTCGAACGGCCAGGGCAGGGGCATCCGCGGACTCGGCGACTCGTGGATCAGCTTGCCCTCGTAAAACAGGTCTGAGACGACGCGGCCGATCGGCTCGCGCATCCTGTACTGGCGCGGCAGCATGATCTTGGAGCTGGGCGGGACCTTGTCCCAGATCCAGCCGTAGAAGCTGTCGTCGCGGACGAGCTCGTCAAGCGGCTGCTCGATCTTGAAGGTCGAGGCGGCCTCCTCCATCACCGGCGGCAGCTGCTTGAGGTCCCCGATCATGACCCAGCGCTTGGCGATCGGCATCAGGGCGAGCGCTTCATTGGCGCGCACCTTGTTCGCCTCGTCGAGGATCAGCCAGTCGAAGACCTTGAAGCGCAAGCGTGAGTCGATGGCCAGCCTGTTGCACGTGCCGGCGACCAGGTTGTATGGCTCCAGATCGTCGCCCTCGACCAGCGTCGGCCGCAGGCGGCGCGGTACCTTGCCTGGCTCTGCGATTCGCGCCTGCCTCACGTGTGAGAAGCCGAGCAGACGCTCCTGGCCGGTGTCGACGGCGTCGTTGGAGTGGGAAGAGAGAAGGATCGACGCGTTGGGATTGCGTCCCAGGATGCGCCGGATCGACTCCACGATGGCGGTCGTCTTACCGGTTCCCGGCGGGCCCTGGATGAGGTACAGCTGGCCGGGCCGCATACCCATCACCCGCGCGACGGCCTCCGCCTGCTCCTCGTTCGGGTCGGGCAGATGGTGGGCTCGCTTGCCGTCCAAAGGCACGCGCGGCGGGCTGCCCAGCCAGCCGTTGTCGGCCAGCTCGGCGGCAAGAGCGCCGGTGCGCGGGCTGCCGATCTGCAGCTGGCGGATGACCGAGCGCTGTGCTTCGAACATCTCCACGCTTGCCGTCGGAAGGACGATCCCTTCGTCCGGCAGCGGGTCGTAACGTCGGAAGCTCACCCACAGGTTGGAGCCCTGGATGCGGTCCAGCGACATGCCGCGGTACTCGGGAAAGCCCGGCGACCGGACCGTCAGCGAGTCGATGCCCCGATAGATCCTCCCGTCCGCGTCGTCGACCAGGTGGAGGACCGCGCGCACGTACTCGCCGCCGCGCATGTCCTCGCCGCACTCGGGACAGTGGATTCCGTTGGAGGTCGGGACCTCGGCCTCGCACTTCGGGCACTCCATCCACTGCTCGGTCGCCTCGTAGCGGCGGACGGCGGCCTCGGCGAGCTTCTCCCGGTAGTCGCGCAGGTGCTCGATGAAGCGCATCGTGGAGTCGAGGATGGGCAGCGTCTTCGCCTGCTCGCGCAGGACGATGGCGGTGAAGCCCTCGAGGTCGCCGTCCCATTCCTTGACCACGTGCAGCTCCTGGTAGCCGAGCCGCAGGCGGTTCTTCTCCATCTCGAATTCGCCGTCCAGGTCCTGCCAGTCCGTGATCTCGAGCGCCAGGCCCATGGGGGTCCGGCCGAGCTTGCCCGTGAGCAGTGTGGTACTCACCTGGCCCGTGAACTCGAGCGGTTTCTCGGGCTTGACGATGGTGTATGTGCCGTCGATGAGCCGCTGCTCCTCGAGCATCTGACGCAGCAGCTCAGCCCCTCCGGCGGCCTCCAGGGCAAGGACCTTGGCCGCCGCGGGAGTGCCCGGGCGCACACGAATGCCGAGGCGGCCGGCCTGGATCTCCTCGCCCGGAATATCAGGGTTCCAGAGCAGTAGGACATCCCCAGGATTGGGCGTGCTCATTTCACTGCAGCCTTGAGAGTGGCCAGATACGGGTGGGGCGTGAAAAGGGGATCAAGTGACTTGAAAGGGGTCCCCATGCGGGACCGAGCACCCCAATGGGCGGGATCTACGTTATCACAGGCCGCGGCAAACGCTGAGGCGTAAGTTTCAACATCCCCTCACCGGGCCTCTCCCCGATGGGGATAGGGCATTGGTGCAAGATTGCTTTCGCAGTGGCTAGCCTCGGGGACAGCTCGACAAGTCGCGGCCTCGGCGGTCGGTGCCAAGGAGGCGACGATCACGCGAGAGAGCGCATCGCGTTAGATGCGTGACCGAGCGCGCACAGGAGGCGACGCCGGCATCAGCGAAGCCCGGCCGACTAGGCCGATGAATTGGCGAGCGATTCCCCGGGCTGGCCACTGAAGATGTGGAAGAACCGGCTCCGTCCCTATGACCTCCTGAGCGGAGAGGAGGTGGAGGCGATCCACGAGCAGGCGATGACCATCCTCGAAGAGATCGGCGTCGACTTCCTGCACGAGCGGGCGCGTGAGATCTTCCGCACGGCCGGCATGCGCATCGAGGACGACAGGGTCCGGTTCGAGCGAGCCTTCGTCATGGAACAGGTGGCCAAGACCCCGGCGACCTTCGAGCTCCAGGCACGCAACGCCGCCCGCACGGTCGTGCTCGGAGGGGACAACGTCGTCACGGCCCCCGTCTACGGTCCCCCGTTCGTAACAGACCTGGAGCGCGGGCGCCGCGGCGCGACGATCGAAGACTTCAACAACTTCGACAAGATGGCCCAGGCGATCGACCAGATCCACTGCGCGGGCGGCACCACCGTAGAGCCTGAGGACCTCCCTCTCGGGACGCGCCACCTCGACATGGTTTACTCCCACATGCGCTGGACGGACAAACCGTTCATGGGCAGCGTCATCTCGTCCGAGAACGCGCGCGACACGATCGAGATGGCCTCGATTGTGTTCGGCGGGCGGGAGAAGATTGAAAAGACCCCCGCGGTCATCAGCCTGATCAACGTCAACAGCCCGCTGCGCTACGACGATCGCATGCTCGGCGCGCTGCTCGAGTACTCGGACGCCGCGCAGCCGGTGATCGTCACGCCGTTCTTGATGGCCGGCGCGATGTCACCCATGGGGCTGGCCGGCACCGTGGCCCAGCAGACCGCCGAGGCGCTGGCGGGCATCGCGCTCGTCCAGCTCATTCGCCCGGGCACGCCGAGCGTATACGGGTCGTTCCTCACCAACACCGACATGCAGTCGGGCAGCCCGGCGTTCGGCACCCCCGAGTCAGCGATGGGGATCCTCGCGAGCGCGCAGATGGCACGCCACTACAACCTGCCGTTCCGAGGCGGCGGCGCGCTCACCTCGTCGAAGGCTCCCGACGCGCAGGCCGCCTACGAATCGATGATGTGCATGTGGCCGACCATCCTCGGCCGGGTCAACTTCGTCCTGCACGCGGCGGGCTGGTTGGAGAGCGCGCTGCTTGCGTCATACGAGAAATTCATCATCGACGTCGAGGCGCTGCGGATGTTCGAGTGGATCCTGACGCGGGGCTTGCCGGTCGACGAGGAGGGCATGGCGATGGACGCGCTGCGCGAGGTTGGCCCGGGCGGGCACTTCCTCGGCGCCGAGCACACGCTGCGCAACTACCGCACCGGCTTCTACCGGCCGTGGATCTCGTCGACCGAAAACTTCGACCGCTGGAATCGCTTTGGCGCTCGCACCGCGGACGTGGTGGCGGCCGAGAAGTGGAAGCAGGTACTCGCCGAGTATCCCGACCCGGGCATCGATCCGGGCGTCGACGACGCGTTG
>JBGQGS010000110.1:0-7945 GCA_041497555.1 Candidatus Dormibacteraceae bacterium
GCCGTGCCGCGAGAGGCCCATGGCGAGGAACTCCGACCACATCAACACTGGCGCCACCAGGGCGGCAAAGCCGGCCGCTCGTCGCCAGTCCCAGGTGTGCACCGGGGATGATTATGCCCGGACAGGAGAAGGGCGAAACTCGACGACCGACCGCTGCGGCTGATCGCTCCTACCGGCTGGCTGCCTCGAGCGGCCCCCGCCCCGTCAGCGAGCTCTCACTTCACGGTCGGCGCGGTGATCTCGGAAGTTCTACTCGGTTGCCGCCATCGCAATCTTCGGCTGAGCCGGTTCCATCATGCGGTCCAGCTCATCGCCTTCGACGGTTTCATCTGAGATCAGTTTCTCAGCCAGGTTCCCCAACGTGGCTCGACGCTCGGTGATGATCTTGCGCGCCACCTCGCGCGCCTCCTCGACCATGCGCCGCACCTCATCGTCGATCAGCGCGGCCATCTGCTCCGAATAATTGCGGCGCTCACCGAGGTCGCGGCCCAGGAACACCAGCTCGTTGTTCTCACCCATCGTGACCGGCCCGACCCGATCGCTCATCCCCCACTGGGTGACCATCCTGCGTGCGAGCTGGGTCGCCTTCTTCAAGTCGTTCTCCGCGCCTGATGTGACGTGACCGAAGACGACCTCCTCCGCGACGCGGCCGCCCATCAGACCGGCGAGCTGCTCGTGAAGGGCGACCTCGCTGACGAGGTGCTGGTCTTCACCTGGCAGGCTCAGCGTCCAACCCAGCGCTGAACCTCGGGAAATGATCGAGATCCTGTGAACGCGATCTCCATGCGGCAGCTCGTGCATGACCAGCGCGTGGCCGGACTCGTGGAAAGCGACCACGCGCTTCTCCTCGTCTGTGATGCGCATGCTCTTGCGCTCTGGCCCCGCGATCACCCGGTAGATCGCCTCCTCGAGGTCCCTGATAGCGATCGCCCTGCGGTCGGCTCGCGCAGCGAGGATGGCAGCCTCATTCACCAGGTTGGCAAGGTCGGCCCCGCAGAATCCTGGCGTTTGCCGCGCGATGACGTCCAGGTCCACGTCGGGAGCCAGCGGCTTGTCGCGCACGTGAACGTTCAGGATCGCGCGTCGGCCGCGGACGTCCGGACGGTCGAGCACGACGTGGCGGTCGAACCGGCCAGGGCGGAGCAGCGCAGGGTCGAGGACGTCCGGCCGGTTGGTGGCGGCGATCACGATCACGTGAGTGTCCGTGTCGAACCCGTCCATCTCGACGAGGAGCTGGTTGAGAGTCTGCTCGCGCTCGTCATTGCCGCCGCCGAGGCCGGCGCCTCTTTGCCGGCCGACAGCGTCGATCTCGTCGACGAAGACGATGCACGGGCTGGCCTTCTTGGCCTGGTCGAACAGGTCGCGGACGCGCGAGGCGCCGACGCCAACGAACATCTCGACGAACTCCGAGCCCGAGATGCTGAAGAAGGGCACGCCAGCCTCCCCCGCGATCGCTCGGGCCAGAAGAGTCTTGCCGCTGCCCGGCGGCCCGACCATGAGCACTCCTCGAGGAATGCGCGCCCCGAGGGCGCGGAACTTGTCGGGCGACTTTAAGAACTCGACGATTTCCGCGAGCTCCGACTGGGCTTCCTCGACGCCCGCGACGTCACCGAAGGTGACGGTCGAGCGCTCTGGCGACATGAGGCGTGGCTTCGAGCGACCGAAGGACATCGCCTGTCCCTGCCCTCGCTGCGTCGACCTGTACGACCAGTAGAACAACCCGCCGATCAGGAGCAGGAAAAGGACGTTCGGAAGGAGGCTGATCAGCAGCGTGCCGAGGTCGCCGGCCGACTGGAATTGGACGTCGACGCCGGCGGCCTTGAGCTCGTCCCCCAACGTGACCGACTGATCAGGCGGCAGGCTGACGCTGTACTTGTGTCCCGATGTATCCGTCGCCACGCCGGACGTGCTCGAGATTGCGATCGATTTGACCTCGCCTGCTTGAGCGTGCGCCATGAGCTGCGTGTAGGACCACTGACCGGTCTGTCCGTTCGAGGCCAGGTACTGGGTCAGAAAGAGCAGCGCGCTGAGCGCAAGCAGGATGGGGATCGTCCAGCGCCGCAAACGCTTCATGCTTTCCCGAAGCCTACGCCGACTGATCGGGCCGGTAGGAGGGGCGAATGGCCTGCGGGGCGGGGGCACTTAGCGTGTGCTCCGCCGGTACAAAACACCCGAGGTTCCTACCTTCGGCCGTGAGAGCCAACCTGTCTTTCGGTTTCCAGTCTCTCGACTCTTCACCTACACAACATTCGGTGTCTCGCGGTTTTACCTCACTCGGAACCTCGGGGCAATGCTCACAGTACGGAGGCTGGCCCAAATGGGCGAGGGTCTTTGGACCCCCCTCGTACGGGACCCGCCGCCCTTGTCGCAGGGGCGTTCGGGCGCGGATATTCACCTCAGGCGGTGCCGAAGCGCCGTCGATGGAGGTGGACACATGGAGACGACTCTTTCGGTCATCAAGGCTGACACCGGCGGATATGTCGGGCACTGCGATGTTCACCCTCGAATGCTTGACGTGGCCCGCACCAGGCTGTCCGCAGCGGCCCGCGACGGGCTGTTGATCGATTTTCACGTGAACCGGGTTGGCGACGACCTCGCGCTAGTGATGACACACCAGCACGGCCCGGATCATCCCGCCGTGCATGGCCTCGCGTGGGACGTGTTCAAAGAGACGACCGAGGTGGCCAAGGAGCTGGGCCTTTACGGCGCGGGCCAGGACATCCTGAAGGAGTCGTTCAGCGGCAACCTCCGCGGCATGGGCCCCGGCTACGCCGAGCTGATTTTCACGGAGCGGCCCAGTGAGCCCGTTCTGGTGTTTCTCGCTGACAAGACTGAGCCGGGAGCCTTCAACCTCCCGCTGGCGAAGATGTTCGCCGACCCCTTCTCGACCGCCGGGCTCGTGATCGACAGCAAGATGCACGGCGGCTTCGAGTTTGAGGTCCTGGACCTGAAGCATTCGCGCACCATCGTGCTGAAGGCACCCGAGGAGTATTACGACCTGTTGATGCTGATCGGGGCGCCGCACCGCTATGTCGTCCGCCAGGTGGTTTCCCGCCAGCTGCGCGAAGTCGCCACGTCCACTTCTACACAGCGTCTCTCATTGATCGCTGGGCGCTACGTCGGCAAGGACGACCCGGTCATGATCGTCCGCTGCCAGAGCGGCCTTCCCGCGGTTGGAGAGGTGCTCGAGCCGTTCGCGTTCCCGCACCTGGTCGGCGGATGGATGCGCGGGTCCCATTTCGGCCCGCTCATGCCGTGCTCGGTGACGGACGCGACTCCGAGCCGCTTCGACGGTCCGCCCCGCATCCTGTGCCTCGGGTTCCAGGTGACGCGCGGCAAGCTGGTCGGCCCTCGCGACATGTTCGCCGACCCTGGCTTTGACCGCGCTCGGCAGATGGCCAACGAGATCGCCGATTACCTGCGCCGGATGGGACCGTTCGAGCCGCACCGGGCGGGCATGGACGAGCTCGAGTACACGACCATGCCGAGCCTCATCGAGCGCCTCGCGCAGCGGTGGGTCGAGGAGAGGGCGTCCGTTGAAGCAGGCAGCCGATAACCGCGTGCGACCTTCAATTCGTTAGGGCGTCAGCCGCGGGATCGATGGGTTGCTGAAAAGAGCCGCCAGCGCGGCTACGAACACAACGGCATCGACCAGCGCCGTCACGGCGGCCATCGCCTGGCCCACCGCTGCCTGCCAGCTGCTTGAGGCCAGAGAAGGCTCGACGAACATAGGTATCACGTACAACGCGGTCAGGCTCGCCGCGACCACGGTCGTCACAATCAGCATGGAGCGCAAGGTCGACCGCAACGTCCAGGCAAGAAAGAGCTGGGGGACGACAAAATAGGCCATGTACATCGCGCCGGCGAGTAGGCCGCCTTCACTCGATTGGGGAGGGGGCAGCGCGGCGATCCCTATAGCGACGACTGCCTGAAGGGCTGCGACTCCGAGGACCACCCACGAAATGACATGCATGGCGTGGCTCGAGGGAGCAGGCCCTCTCGGGGTCAGCCTGCGATCAATTTGCGACGCACTCATCGGTCACTTCTCGGAGTCGACGTCGGGGGGCGCCTCCTCAGGCCAGCCTCCGGATGCGCCGGCGTCAGCGCTCGCAACCAGAGCGGCGGCTTTGTTCGGCGCCGGCGTGCCCGGAACGTGGAGCAGACTTCTGATCCCCGCCACGCCTGGAATCCTTCGCACGGCAGTTTCAACCTTGCCGATTTCAGCCTGTGAGACGAGTTCGCCGCGCAGGACGACGGTCTTGTCCTCGACCTCAAAGCTGAGCGATCCGTGCGGAATTGACGGGTCGGTGAAGAGCTCGCTCTCGACGCGGTCCAGCAGCATGCGTCCTTCGGCGGGTTCCGGAGGGGAAAGGTTCATGAGGTGATGCGCGCGGGCGCTCACAGATGTCCGAACGTAGCGCACCTGCCTTTCGGCGCGCTTCAAGGCTCGCCGCACGACATGACCCGTGCGTTCGGCGATCCGAATGCGCCGCCCGCGGCCGCGCTCAGGGTCCAGGAAGTAGGTTGCCGCGACGGCTGCGGCGCTCATCACCCCGACGGATACCCACCACCGAGTGGCCGGGCGTCCCGGTCGCGGGTTCGATCTTGTTGTCATACGCCAACTCATCGTGCTGCCACTCCTTCGGCTTCAGTCCCGCGCTAGACCTTCGCGCTCTGTACCTCGTGTGCCTCGTCGATCTCGGCTTCTGCTTTGGTGCGGTGGGTTGTTCCAGCCGCGTGCTGGGGCGGCGCGTAGATCGTGAACAACTTCATGGGCTCGTCGCTGGTGTTGATCACGTTGTGCTGCACGCCGGCCGGCACGCACACGATCTCGCCTTTTTCAAATTCCTTGCCGACACCATCAAGCACGACCTTGCCGTCGCCCTCGACGGCGTAAAGGATCTGGTCCACCTCATGGACCTCGGTTCCGATCTCTTCGCCCTGCAGCAATGACATGAGCACGAGCTGGCTCTTGGTCCCAGTGAACAGGACCTTGCGGAAGAAATCGTTGTCTTTGGCCGCCTTCTTGATGTTGGCGACATACGGCTGTGTCATGGCTTACCTCCTTGAGATGACTTCACGATCGCGCGCGGATCACCCCGGGCACAGTGGCAAATGGCCCTGCCAGTCCGGGCCCACAAGCAATGGTGCTCGGGCCAGGCGGGTAGGACGCTGGTTCGGATGACGAAATCACCACGCACCGGCCTCGTCCTGGCCGGGGGAGGCCTTGTCGGCGGCGCATGGATGGTCGGCGCCCTGCACGCCATCGCCACTGAGACGGGCTGGGATCCTGGAAGCGCGGATACCGTGCTCGGGACATCAGCGGGTTCGATGATCGGAGCTCTGCTCGCGTCCGCCGTTCCGACCTGGCTGCTCATGTCGTACGGGGCGGGGGAGAACCTGGACCCCCACCCGGCAGCCGGGGCTTCGCGCGCAAGGCGGTTGGGGACCAGCTTGCAGGTGCACTGGAGCTTCCCGCGTCCCGTGCTCGGATCGCCGGGATTGGCTCTTCGCAGCATGCGCGAGCCGTGGAAGTACGGACCGGCAGGCATCATCGCCTGGCTGCCGCACGGGATGATCTCCACCGAGCCGCTCAAGGACGCCGTCCGCCGCGTAGTCCCCAGGGGCTGGAGCGCTCACGCCAACCTATGGATCGTCGGGATCGACTATGAGACCGGCCGGCGAGTGGTCTTCGGCCGCGAAGGCTCGCCGAGGACTGACCTCGCCGCCGCCGTCGCCGCGTCGTGCGCGATCCCGGGCTTCTACCGTCCCGTCAACATCCGTGGTCGTCGATATGTGGACGGTGGGATGTTCTCGCCAGCGAACCTCGACCTGATGATCGACAGCGAAGCCGAGCTGGTCGTGTGCCTGAATCCCATGTCTTCCCGTTACCGAGGCGGGCTGCTGCAGCCCAGCGGGCCGATCGCGGCATTCGTCAGGGGGGACAACCGGCGACTGCTCGACCGTGAGGCGCTCGCCCTAAAGGGCTCCGGGAGGCGGGTCATGCTCGTCGAGCCCCACGCCGACGACCTGAAGGTGATGGGGTTCAACTACATGAGCCGCAGAAACCTCGACCGGGTCGCGGACACCGCGGTGAGGACCACGACAGCCGCGCTGCGCGGGACTCAGCTCGGGCGCGCGCTATCCGCGTTGCCTGCGGGCTCTCCCGACCGGCTGCGCCGGCCCCAAGGAAGCCCGTCCGGCTGGCCCGTGGAGCTCTTTCCGCCGGGCCGGCTGAGCGCCTAGTGCGCGGAAACCGGCTGCCGGAACACCTCGTAGCTGCCCAGCAGGCAAGTCCGATACCCGGATGGGATATGCCACTCGGTGCTTCCGCGAATCGGCCGAGGCAATGAGAGCACGGAGCCGGAACACGGCACCGTACCGTCGGCCAGGACTTGCGGGCACTTCCCGGCGAGATCCGGACCGCTGCAGCTCCCGAACTCGGCGCCGTCCGAAAGCCGGCATACGGCGATCGCTCGAGGATGCCTGGGCAGGTTCAGGTCCGCGGGTTGCGGGAACGAAAAGCTCGAACGGGTTCTGCGCACCTGCTGGCCTGGCGCGGGCGCGGTGCTGAGCCGGGCGGAGCTTCCCACGGAGGTGACTCCCCACCACATCACCCACACCACCGGCGCGACCAGCGCGGCGATCAGAAGAAACGTGAATACGATTCCGGTGCCCATCGCATGGTCCTCCTGCCTGGACGTCTTCTTTTCCGAACAGGCTGCGCCTTCAGGCTCAGGCGGATAGGGCCGTTAGTCCCTGTTCAGCCGGGACTGCTGATCCGGACTGAAGCTGCCGCCACGTCGCTCCCATGCCGCGCATCAGCACGTCCAGGTCCGGCCAGGAGTCAAGATCGGCGTGCACGCTGACGTCCAGCCGGCCGTCGTACGACAGCGCAGCAAAAGACGCGGTCACGTTCCCTGCGATGGGGGGGATGGGTATCGCATCTTCCAGCCGCGCGCCCGCGATGTACAGCGGGAACGGAGGGCCTGCCAGATTGGTCACCAGCACATTCACAAGATGCTGGCGGCGGATAAAGAAGCGTGTGAGTCCCGAGAGCGCGAGCAGCGCCATGAACGTTTGGGGCACGGCTCCTCGTTGCTTGGCTTTGGCCCGAGAGGTCGCCTCTGCGATGCTCGCGAGCCGCGCTCTGACGTCAACCTCGCCGATCGGGAGCGGCACGATCATCGTCCCGACGTGATTGCCGACCATCGCGCCATCCCGCGCCGAATGAAGCGATACGGCCATCGAGGCTCGAATGGAGATCTCATCCACCGCCGCTCCCCGCGCGAGCAGCACTTCACGCAGTCCGCCGGCGATGAGATCGAGGAAGACGTCATTGACCTTCGCCTCTGCCGAATGGGCAAGCGCCTTGACCTCAGCGAGCGATAGCCGGATGACCCCAACCCGGCGCCTTGAGCCGATCGGCCGGTTGAGCGAGGTGTGAGGGGCTCCGAATCCTTCCTTCAGGGCTTCCCAGAGGCCGCGTGCCGAAGCAGCCGAGGCGCGTGCCAGGACGATCGGATGCGCCAGTTGGCGTGCGAGACGAACTGCGAGCCGTGCTTTGCGGGCGGCGTTGTCGAAGACCAGGGCGCGATCGGATGGCGCCGGGCTGGCAGACCAGTGGACAGGGACGACCTCGGCATGGCCTGGTTCCAGGTCGAAGAGCAACGAGATGATGTTGAGCACGGCCGGACCGTCGGCGAAAACATGGTGGAGCTTGAGGAACACCCCGACCTTGCCCTGCCCGTAGCCGTCCAAGAACCAGAGCTCCCAGAGCGGCCGGGTGCGGTCCATCAGGCTGGACATCATCCCTTCGGCGAACTCGAGCGCAGCCGCCTCGCCTCCCGGCGTCGACAGCCGCGCCAGCAGGACGTGGTTCTCGATTCGAAAGCCGGGGTCGTCAACCCAGAGCGGCCTGCCCTGGAATGGGCCCGTCTGGTAC